>JAHDFQ010000132.1 GCA_020628085.1 Saprospiraceae bacterium | reverse complement strand
TTGTTGCTTCATTTTAAAGAAGTGTTTTAGTTTTTATAAACTATACTACTTTCAATGGTATATCCGTCAAACGTTTTCCTGTCAAGCGACGAAGGGCGTTTCCGATAGCAGCTCCGATAGGGCCAAGGGGTGGTTCTCCTACAGGAAGTGGAACATCTGCACCTTGAATTAGATGAACATCAATTTCTTTTGGAGCATTGCGCATCAACGCCATATCATACGGCCCGTAAATAGTAGGATACAATTGTCCATTCTTGAGCGTCATTTTCTCATGTATGGCAGCACTAATTCCCATAATGACACATCCCTCGCATTGTGCCTTTACTTGGTCGGGATTAACGGCAACACCACAATCTAGCACAACGGTTACTTTATGTACTTTAATTTCACCATCTTCGATAGAGACTTCAACTACTTGTGCGCAAGGTGTCCCTGTATCTATGGAAGCCGCAAAACCCATTGCTTTGTTATTTACAACTTGATCGGTATAACCTGCTTTTTCTGCTGCTGTTTGAATGACTTTTTTGATTCTAGCACTATTTTCTTCGTCACTCAACATCGCTAATCGAAAATCGACAGGATCCTTTTGGGCTTTTATCGCCATTTCATCGACCATACTTTCAATGACAAAACAGTTGGCCAATAAGCCTAAACTGCGCCACCAACTGGTTGCAAATGGTAAGGTAGTATGCCATTGAACGGCACGGTGATTTGGTATTTTATCATACATAATATTAGCTCCACGCATTGCCCCAATATCTGTACCTAAGGCTTTGTGCGTAATCGCAGGCATCAGTACTGCATTAATAGCGACATCACCACTTGCATAATGATGTTCTAGTGCGTCTAAACTACCAGAATCGTTAAGCTTTGCTCGTGCAATATGGTGTGTTGGTGGACGGAACGTATCGTGTTGAAACTCTTCTTTTCTTGTAAAAAAATATTTAACGGGCTGACCGACTTCCAATGACATTTGACAAGTTTCGATAGCATGAGAAGTATTAAGTCTACGTCCAAACCCACCGCCTAGATAGGTTCCGATAATATTTACGTTTTCAGTATCAAATCCGAGTGCATCAGCAACCTGTTTTTGTGTAATTCCGATCACTTGGGTAGATAGTTTAACCGTTGCTTTACCATCTTTTACATAAGCTACTGCGCCATTGGGTTCTATTTGTGCGTGTGCACCAATTGGACTTGTAAATTCAAATGAAACAACTGCTTCGTCATCGGGATCTAATGCATCACCGACTTTCTGAGTCATCATCTTATCTCCTTTTCCAACTTGTAACATATCTCGAATAGCTTCTTCAGTCCATTTTTTTGGAACGTCCCATTCTACCTCAACTTTTCGTTTGGCAGCCAATGCCTCAGGATAACTTTTAGCAATAATACCCACCCAATTTTCTTTATTTACAATCTTTACGACTCCCGACATATTTCTAGCCGCATCTGTATTTATACTTTTAATTCTACCACCAACATGTATCGGACGAATAACCGTTGCATGCAACATATTTGGCATTTCAGCGTCCATACCAAAAATAGGATCACCTACAACTTTTGCTTTAAGATCAACACGAGCAACTGGTTTTCCTATGTATTTATACTGCTCCATTGGTTTGAGCGGAGGCGTGTCGGGTAACTCCCACTCTTTCACATCTGCTAGTGCTTCTGCGTAAGTCATAGTCTGGTTATCGACAGACAATACTCCATCTTTCGTTTGAATTTTAGAAGCATTGACACCTAATTTTTTGCTTGCTTCAATTTTAATCATTTCCCTAGTGGTAGCTGCCATTTCTCGAAGCGGCTGCCACAAGGAAGCTACGGAAAGACTTCCGCCTGTACCTAATCCATCTATAATTCCAGCATCAGTTGGTGCGGTTTGTACGCTAATTTGATTAATATTTATATCCAATTCGTCCGCTACTATTTGGGCTAAAGCCGTAAAAACACCCTGTCCCATTTCTACCTTTGGGGAGTGTAGTAAAAAGGTGTTTTTATTCGTTACTTCAAACCATAAATTGGCCTTCGTACCTTCTCCAGAATAAGGAGGCACCATACTTTCTGCCATTTCTAAAATAGATCGCCTCAAAGGATTTCTGAACACATATGTTCCTAAAGCTAAAACCCCAATTGTTCCCAATCCACCTCTGACTAAAAACTTTCTGCGAGATGATTTTTTAGATGTATCTTTTGTATCTGACATGTGCATATGAAGTTTTTGGAAATTAGGAATGGGTACTTTTAAGTTCAGCCGCTCGATGTATAGCTTTTCGCATACGATAATAGGTGGCACAACGGCAAACATTCACAATATTATCATCAATATCTTGATCTGTTGGATTTGGAATCCTTTCCAACATAGCTGCGGTTGCCATCATAAAACCAGGTTGACAGTATCCGCACTGGGGAACAACTTCTTCTATCCATGCCTGTTGAACTGGATGTAGATCATCTCCTTCTGATAAACCTTCAATCGTTGTGATTTCTTTACCTTCAGCGAGTTGGATGGGGTAAGAACAAGACCGAATGGCTTCTCCATCTATATGTAAAGTACACGCACCACAAGCCGCTTTACCACAACCAAATTTTGTCCCTTTTAAATTCAGAACATCCCGAACAACCCATAGTAATGGAGTATTTTTATCCACATCTACCGATTGAGATGCTCCGTTTATATTAAATGAAATTTTCATTTTCTAATCTTTATAGTTTGAAATAGAAATGTTACTTCTCTGGAATAATTGCCCCTGCTGCCGCCCATTCTTTCACTGCTTTAATATATTCTTCTTTGGAAACAGGCGGTTTTTCTCTTGGATTACCAGCAGCATCAATGCCAGGTTCCCAAGCCCACAACACTAACTTATGTTCGGTCAAATGCTTCACCGTTTCTTCTAATGTTCTTCCGCCATTATTTTCAGGATTCATCATAGAACGGGCTATTTCTACTCGATTTAGTCCTTCCCAAGCCATCTTTAGAGGTGCTAATGCCCATTCAGGTGCGCCAGGTACACCAGAAAAGTCATTGTTTTGTTCCTGGTGACAACTTTTACATTTTAAAGCAGCTACTCCATGGTCGTCAGGTCCTCGTAGAACATTGAAATTATGGATATGACTATCTTCTCCCTGAAGTGGTCGATTACCAGCAGGATGGCAATTGACACAGCGTTTATGAGTCAACACCTTCATCATCTTCGTGAATGCTTCTTCGGATGCTGTTTTGTTGTAGGTAGTAATTTCTGTTGGACTAGGTATTCTTGTATCGTTAGTGAAGTTATTTGCTAATGTTATACTTACTGTAGCAATAAGGGATAGAATTATGATTGCATGAAGGTTTTTCTGTTTCATTTGATTTGACATTTCGTTTATCTTTATGAAAGATAAACATCTCAAATGAATTTTATCCTGTTTTGCTGATCTTATTTTAAATCAAGAATGAATAAATACTAATACTCACTCTCCATATCTTCAATACTACCATCTTGATACCCGATATATAACAGAACACCCCATATAAGTCCCATACCAATAAAAACCTTTAAAGGAAATTCAACACTT
The DNA here is from genome assembly GCA_020628085.1 of Saprospiraceae bacterium. Lineage (GTDB taxonomy): Bacteria > Bacteroidota > Bacteroidia > Chitinophagales > Saprospiraceae > JAHDES01. Next base: position 10,053 of record JAHDFQ010000132.1, on the reverse strand, counting down.
CTAGAATTAATAAGAAAATTTCCAACTCCCCAATATAAAAGCCCACTAATGATAATTGCGGATAGTCCAAAACTGCGAGGTGTATCTACATCTTGGTATTTTTCCTTTTTAGTATCTTTTTTCCGTCCAATGCCGAATAGTTTAAATGGTAACAAAATGAGATCAAATAATAATCTAATGAGCATTGTTGCTTGTATAAAATAAAGGGTAATGATATAGGATACTATAGGTAATATGACACTAGCAATCATGAGTAAGTCTGCTGATTCACCTGCCACTTTACGGATGATTAGTGTAGATATGCTTGTGAAAGCAAACAATACTATAACTTCTCGCATTGTATTTTTCAACATATATAAACTAGGGTTTTGGAGCGTTTAACATTTTCTTTATAACATATTGTTATCCCTTTGCAAGCATCTGTTTAATTTCTTTCTCACTAAATTTAGGCGTTCCTCCACTATGCATGGCTACAAATGAACCCGTAGCCACAGCGAAAGGCAAGCATTCTATTGGTTTTTTCTCTTGTAAAAATTGGTGTATGAAACCTGCAAAAAGCGCGTCTCCGCAACCGATTGTATCTTTCACATCTACAGGTATTATAGACTGGTGAACGAAGCCTTTTTTATTCAAGTAAGAAGCCCCTTGACTACCTTTGGTCAGAATAATTCCATCTAGTTCAAAGTGATCTAAAATTAATTTCATTTTAGAATTAAATCCACCTTCATAACCCATCCAATTTGTAATTTGATTGATTTCGGCTTCGTTTACTTTTACTAGGTTGGCTTTTGGTAACAGTTCTTGTAAGAGTAATTCTTGTGTGTAAAACGGATCTCGTAGATTTACATCAAAAGCATTGAAATTTGATTTCTTCAGTAGTTTTAATAATGTTTTTTTAGAATCTACATGACGACAAGCAAGGCTACCATACACCAAAACATCTATTGCTTCAATATTAGGTAGTTCGATAAAGTCCCAAGCCGTCGGCTGTACAATATCATAAGAAGGTTGACCATCAGTATCTAAAGTTACTTCTACACGTCCAGTTGGTTGAGTTGTATCTGTTTGAATAAAATCAGTAGAAACACCTCTTTTTTTGATAAACGATTGAAGTTCTTTTCCTTCCGTATCCTGCCCTACTCGGCTAATCATCGCCGTTTTTCGACCCAAATTGTTCAAATGTATGGCAACATTTAGAGGTGCGCCTCCTGCTATCTTTCCAGTGGGTAAATGATCGAACAAAACTTCTCCAAAACAATAAATTATTGGTTGCATATCGGTTTATTTTTTTAGGATTCAGTTAAGTAGTTTGCCTTTATTATTTAGTAAATAAGTAAAGGCACTTATTGAATCCCTTTATATTCTTTACTTTATATAAGTACTGAAAGGATTACTACTGACACCAATGTCACTTAAGTTCATTCCTCCTTTTGGGTTATTAATCATCTCTGTATCACTGCCCAATGCAGAATGTACGGTAGAAATCCAAGCACCCGTTGATAATTCTGTCCAACCTTTCCAGTCCATTGGAAAACCATCAATAGGTAAAATCTGAGTCCACATTTGCCAACTCGTGGGACGATTATTTTCATCTAAAGTCCACAAATAAGAATCGCCAGGCGTGACACCACCTGATGTATATTGCACTTTAAGCATTTTCTTTCCGTCAGCTTCAACTATACTTCGTTCTGTACCAGGATCGAATGCTTTGACAACAGGATTCAACCAAAAACTATCATTACAAAAGTAACTCCAAGCAGTGTTAACCAATTTGATTCTTTTATCCTCTGATACTTCTGTCCCATTAACAAAGGCTTGACCCGTCGTATGATTTTTAGTATTCAAAACCACTCGATTATCATCCCATTTTATCTGAACCCAGTGCGATTCTTTATCCCATAAATAATGATGTTCATTTCTAAAAGACCACTGTACATATCTTGTAGAATCCCAAGCAACTTTATCGACAGATTGCATCATGGCTTGCGCCAATTGATCGGCTTGTGGACTAACTGTTCCTTGTGGTTCTGCTTGACCAATAGTAAATTTAGCTACAAAAAAAGCTATTAATAGAATTCCTACTATACTGGCTAAGGCAATTCCTGCTATTTTTAAGATTTTCATATAAGTGGATTTGAACGTTTCTATATCTTTATTTTTACTGAAAAAGAAACTACTCTAACAATTTACGTTGATTTTCTTCACTTTCTAATCGCATTTTTTGATCTAATTTTTTAAGCGAATTATTTCCGATTATTAATCGCATTTGTTCTATGGCAGTGGCGTTTAAAATTTCTAAGCGTTGCTTTTCATCACTTCCCCACTCCATTAGTTTGGCGTTTAGACTTTGAAGATTTGCTAGTACTAGTAATTGTTCGGCAGTTGCATTGTCTCTAATATTTCCTTTTGCTTCGGGATTTTCGAGTCGCCACTGTTTGGCTGTTGTTCCAAACAGAGCCACGTTCAAACGATCCGCTTCACTTGCATAAATCATTCCTTCTTGACGTGTATTTCTAATCCGTGGTGGAATCAAATGTTCTCGAATGGCTTCCGTGTAAATACGATGATTAGCCTTAGACATGATCCGATGTACGTCCCATTCTTTTGCTTCTCGTTTTGCCTCTTCCTCTCGCAGGCGTTGAAATTCTTTTAATACATATAACTGAAATCGTGGACTGACATAATAAGCAAAATTGAGTGCAATATCAGGATGCGCAAACACTTTTTTATGTCCACCCAATTCCACAATAATCCCTATTGCTCCCGTTTCATTGATCCACTTGGTTGGTGGCAATTGAATTCCCTCTTTACTCTTCTCATTAGCAATCGTAGCAGCTGTAACTACATTAAAATAAGGGTTGTGCATTTCTTCCCATAAACATAAAAACTCTAAGGTACTATTTGCACGAATCCAATTATGAATCACCGAAGCTGCATCAATACCGCTTTTATAAGCAATATCAGAGATACAGATATAGTTTGCCAACTTCGTTTTTAATAAACTGAGTGCAATACCATCTACAATTAAAACATCTTTCGGCATATTTCTTTCAATTTCCCCTCAAATATATTGAAATTAATATATCTCTTTTTATTATAAATGATTTAATCCTAAAATCGATCATTATTTAATACTATGAGGTAGATATATACAGGTTTATATGATATAAACTAGACACAACTACTAATTTTTTAGTAATTAATTACTAAAAAATTAGTAGTTGTACTAAATTATTAGTAGTTTTGTTTTAAATACAACTACCAATGAAAGAATTAACGAAAAGAGAAGATCAAATTATGCAGATCGTTTGGAAGCTCAAAACAGCTTTTATACGAGAAATTGTTGATGAATTACCAGAACCTCAACCACATTACAACACTGTGGCTACTTTAGTGAAAATATTGGTTAAAAAAGGGGTTTTGCAATCTAAGAAAATTGGAAATACCCATCAATATAGCCCTGTCCAAGATTTTGAAGCCTATCGAGAAGATCAGATCAAAGGTATTAAAGAAAAGTTTTTTGATAATTCATTCTCTAAACTAGTGGCTCATTTCGCCAAAAAAGAAGAGTTAACAGAAGCAGAAAGGGAAGAGTTAATTAACATTATAAATAGCAAGAAATGATTATATTAGTAAAATCTTCTTTAGTATTAGTATTTCTTCTTGCATTCTATAAATTTTTGTTAGAGAAAGAAAGTTTTTTTGCTGCAAATAGATGGTATCTATTGAGTTGTCTAGGTTTAATTTTAATGATGCCGTTTATTGCTTTACCAAAAATAGTAGAACATCAAGGCTTCTTCGATGCCTTCATCAAACCTGCAACTGTTGAAAAACTGACTCTTATAGATCATGAAAATACATTGACTGAAAGATTATCAAATAGTGATTCCTACGTTGAAAATTCATCAAATTGTCAGACGGATACTAATATTTCGTCTATTTTACTAAATGATAAATCAACTAACACGATGACTTGTGATACAAGGACACCTGTTTCTAATCAAGCAAAAGATGTTATGTATTGGGTCTTTTGGATATATATTTTTGGAGTTGTTATATTGAGTATCAACCTTTTAGCACAGATCACTAGTATATTAAAAATGATTGTCAAAAACAAGGATCAAATTGTAGACGAAGGGGTCGTTATTATAAACATGAAAACGGAGACAGAACCTTGTTCTTTTTTTAAATATATTTTTATAAATCCAACCAGTTATGATTTAGACACCTACGAGCAGATTTTAAACCATGAAAAAATCCATGCAAATCAGTGGCACAGCGTTGATCTTTTGCTATCAGAAATGGTAGGAATAATGCTTTGGTTTAATCCGTTTATTTGGCTTTTAAGAAAGGAAATAGAAAAGAATATTGAATACCAAACAGATGATATACTCGTCACTAATTCCAAAGAAGAAAAGAAAATGTACCAACTCAATCTCGTAAAAATTGCCTGCCAAACTTCTCCTTTGGCAATAACCACCAACTATAATCAATCATTAATCAAACAAAGAATTATGCGTATGAACTCTAAAAAATCAAATTCATTTAGCTATTGGAAATACGTTTTCAGTCTTCCGCTGCTATTTGTCTTATTACTATCGCTAAATAATCCGCTCTATTCTATTGATGAAAATCCGAATACGCTTGAAAAAACTATTTCTACGAAATTACCGCATGAGAAAGATCAAAAATCAAATCAATATATTGAAAAATCAACTCCTAATATAACGCCTACTTCTTCTAAAATAATATTAGCAGATTGCGAAGCATTTGAAAAAGCTGTTGCTGCAGGAGATGTGCAAAAAGTCAAAGAAATACTAAAAACACTTCATCCTGATTGTTTAGAAACTCAATTAAATCAAAAAAATAATACTACAGAGGTTCAACAGTTAGTAGAAGCAAAACAAGAAAAAATAGAGCAACGTATACAAGAGGAAACATCCGTGACTGCAAAAACAATAACGACTACTACCACCATTCAAGAAGATATAGGTGAAGAAAAATCTCCTTGTGAAAAAGTACAAAAAGCCGTTGACGAAAGAGATATTACCACTCTAAAAAATTTGTTGTTATATGAAGATATAAGTTGTATAAATGACCCTGATGGAAATCTGTCAGATGATATTGAATTGGTTAAAATACTTATGAAGTATGATGCTCCACTTAGAATTGATGAACTTGGTATCGTTAATATTTCTGATATTAATTTTATTATTAATGTGAATGACGCTGAAAAGCATCTGTGTGAAGATCCTAATTATATGAAGCTAGTCGATGCTATCAGAGCTAAAGACGAAACTACTATTAGAACTATTTTATCAACACAAAACCTGACGTGTCCACTAAGCGTTGACGGTGTTACGAATGATTTTGTGTATATCAAAAAACTTATGCAGTACAACCCTGATATTATCAATAGAAATGGAGAGGAAATCACGGTTGGAGGACTTGGTATTCGTATAGATTTGGAAAATAAACTAAAGGAAATGAATGAATATGAAAAACGCCATTACTATAATCAGCATCCTCCATTTATACCTCCAAAAGATGCTGAGTATTCCTGCTTATCACTCATTGAAGCCATACTAATTGGAGAAGATTTTCTTGTAAAAGAAATCCTAAAAACAGTTGAGCCAAACTGCTATCATAGAGAAACACATACTCAAAATACAGATGGTCATTCTCATTCTGTTACCGAAGTAACTACACCGTTAATTGCTGCTATTTGGAAGAATAATGTATCCATGGCAAAAGCAATTTTAGAGGCAGGTGCAGACGTCAACTATATAGAGGAAAACAGTGATGCTCCTTTGATTATAGCTACCAAAAATGGAAATTTCAAAATGGTTCAGCTCTTGATAGAAAATGATGTACACCTAAATCACAAGGATGAACATGGCGAAACGGCTCTATATCATGCCATTCGTTCCAACTTTAAAAACATATCCAAATATTTAAAATCAAAGGGAGCTAAATAAGCGGTTTATCCATGATAACACAGGCTAAGTCGATAATTATCTACTATCTTATTCTAAATCCGTAAACTGCAATTAAATAGGAAATATAAAGCTATAAAACTAATGAAAAACATTCTCTTTTTCTGTTGTCTGCTCATATCCGTAGCAGTACAAAGCCAATCTAATATACAATTGTCTGGAATTATACTAGGTGACGATAATAAAGCCGTTGATCTGGCACAAGTATCACTCTTACAACAGTCTGATTCTACTTTTGTAAAATCTGAATTTACCGACCAAGATGGTACTTTTATTCTGACTAATTTAGAGACGGGTCAGTATTTTTTACAAGTCAATATGATTGGCTATGATGAATATCAAGAGTCAATTTCTTTGACAGAAAACACTTCAAATGTAAGTATTCCAGCTATTCAATTGACTGCAAATGCGGCGTTATTGGATGAAGTAACGGTCACAGCAAAACTACCTTTCGTTGAGCGAAAAATAGATCGAACGGTCATCAATCCAGATGCTCTAATTGCGAATGCGGGTAGCGATGCCTTGGAAGTTTTAGAACGTGCACCTGGTATTATGTTAGACAATAATGGTGAAATTTTATTGAAAGGTCGGTCGGGTGTTCAGGTTTTTATCAATGATAAACCGTCTTATTTATCAGGAACGGAATTGGAGAACTATTTACGTGCCCTGCCATCTGGTTCGATCAAACAAATCGAGATCATGGACAATCCACCAGCCAAATATGAAGCGGCTGGAAATGCAGGTGTTATTAATATAATCATTAAGAGAAACACCTTAAGAGGCTTTTATGGAAACACGGCTTTAAGTTATCGGAGAAGTCGTTATAACTCAAGCAATAATAGTCTCAATCTGAATTATAACAAAAATAAAGTGAGTTTGTATACCAATGTATTTGCTGGATTTTACAATTCTTTTCAAAATTTATTCATCAATCGTTTTACTCGAAATGAAGCTGGTGAACTCACAGAAATCTTCAATCAAAATTCTTTCAATGAACGATCTGGAGAATATATTAATGCTAAAATTGGTTTGGATTATTATGTGACAGACGCTACAGCTTTGGGTCTTTCCTATAAAAATGTTACTCAACCTGGGACTCGAAAAGTGGATAATACTTCTTTTGTTTCAGATGCTGATGGCAATTTAATACAACGTGTGGTCGCAGATAATATTGATAACAGTACCTTTCAAAGTAGTTTGTATAACTTTTATATCAATCATAATCTAGATACCTTGGGTAGCAACATTTCTTTTGATGCAGATTATGTAAAATATGTTTCAGGTAACGATCAGGTTTTTAAAAACTTTGGTTTCAACAATCAAGATGAACTTTTTTATGAGGATCGGATCAACGGAGATATTCCTTCAACCATAGAAATTTACGCTGCTAAAACGGATTACTCTAAACCTCTAGGTAGTAAATCTCGCTTTGAAGCAGGCTTAAAAACAGCATTTACAAAAACAGATAATGAAGCCATATATACCCAAACCATTGACGACGTTACCAAACCCGATTATAATTTGAGTAATCGTTTTTTGTATGATGAATGGATCAACGCTGCGTATGTCAATTACAATACATCCATTGGAAAGTTAGAAATTCAAGCAGGCTTACGAGCAGAATCTACCAAACTCACAGGCGAACAACTTGGTAATGTAGAACGTGAAGGTAGTCGTTTTACACGAACCTATAATTCGCTTTTTCCAACATTTTATACCTCTATCCCACTCGATTCAGCAGGAGTACATTCAATGAATTTTTCATATGGTCGTCGAATTGATCGTCCTTATTTTCAAGATTTAAACCCCTTTATACGACCGTTAGATCGGTTTACATTTTACAGTGGAAACCCCAATTTATTACCAACCTTTTCGCATAACTTGTCCCTTTCACATTCATACAAAGGCTTTTTGAACACCACATTAAGTTATGCTCAAACCACGGATGGGATCAACGAAACGCTCGAAATCGTAGATGGGATTTATTATAGCCGCCCAGGAAATATTGGCTCTTCCACTAGTCTAACGCTTTCAGTCAGTGCTAACTTTGACGTCAATAAATGGTACAGTATTAATAGTTATGTCGAAACAGCAAATCTGACTTATAAAAGTGAATTGTACACCGAACAGTTGAACTCAAGTGGTATCTATTATTTCTTGTCTGCTAATAATAGTTTTCAATTGGGTAAGACATGGAAAGCCAGTTTTGGGGCAAGATACATTAGTGATGTAGTGGCAGCACAGTTACTGATTAAGAGTTATTTTGTCGCCAACATGGGTGTTCAAAAGAAAATTTTTGACGGAAAAGGAAATCTTCGTCTAGCGGTAGATGATATTTTTTATACTCGTCGTGGCAACGGAATCATCAATAATCTACGTCTAACCGATGCAGATTGGAATAGTAAATATGATTCTCAGCGGGTGACCTTGACTTTTTCCTATAATTTTGGAAAGCCGACCTCCACTAAACAAAAATACAATAGTTCAGGATCGGATAGCGAGCAACAACGAGTTAGAGGCTAAACCCAAATCATTGGTTTACAAACGCTTCCAGTAAAATGTTTTAAATACAAACAACTTTTGGGCAAACACTTTTAGTGTTTGCTCATTGTCTTCAAAGGATAACGTTCCATTGACTCGAAACCCACTATCAGGATGTATCAATTTTCCTTTGATTTCATTATCTTCGGCATCATAAGTTCCTTCTGTAAACAATAATTTACCAATAGATCGAGTGACGTCCGTACTCGTAATCGTTCCATGCCAAAGCCCTTCTTCGTCTTTTTCAAATTCTACTTGGCTATTATCACCGTCCTCCGTTGACCAAACCCCGATTATAGACTCTTCCATCGTCTGAGCCTGCAACTGAATCGCTAGAAACATTATAATACTGATGATAAATATAATTTTCTTATAAAACATTATTTGTTTTTTGAATGATTTTTTTAAATACTTCTAAATAACCTTTGGTCATTTTTTCCCAACCATAATTTTCCAATGTAAATTGCTGGAATCGCTTTCCATCAGCATCTAAACGTTTGGAATCCGAAAGCATTGCCTCGATTGTTTCTAACCATACATTTTCTTTCTTTGAAGGTAACAAATATCCGTTTTTATTGTTCTGAATAGCCTCTGGGATTCCTTCCAATTCACTAGCCAAAACTACCGTTTGACAAAGCGAAGCCTCCAGTGCCACCAAACCAAAACCTTCGGCATCGCCTTCCATTTTGATATTGGGCATCACAAATAAATCTGCTAATTGTAAGAAAGCTAGTAACTGTTGAAACGGTACTTTTCCTGTTTGTAAAACTCGGTTTTGATAAGCTGGTTGCTTCAATAAATCTCGAATGGTTTGCTCATCATTCACTCCTCCGAATAATAGTTCTATCCGCTCTTTAAATGCCGTTGGAATCATCCGAGACCACAACGATTTGGGTTTCGGTTCTGATAAAGGCCCGACCATTAAGACGATAATATCTTTATCTAATTTGGGAACAACATGCTGTAAAAACCAGCTAAAACCTTTTCGTTTGACAGGTCGCCCGAGCGTAATTAATACTTTTTTATCTTGAACATTAAACCCATATTCAGATAAAATTTGCTGTCTAGTTTTTTGTTTGTCAGAAGTAAAATTTGCTAAATCGTGATCGACACCATTGGGTACTACAAATACTTGATCTTGAGAAAAACCACGATCTAAAGCCGCTTGTGCCGTGGCGGTACTCACACAAATTAAGCCATCATATTTTGTAAATTGATATTTGATTCTACGTTGATACAACCCGTTTGGAAAAACTAAATCGAGTCCATGAAAGGTAACAACCACAGGAATATTTGTATATGATTTTAACCATAATCCAAATAAGCCCATCAAGCCATCATTCAAATGTATGATGTCTATATTCGGATGTTTTTGTAATATTTTTTTAACTCTTCGTCGTAGTTTTATAAAAAACATAGCTTTATGCTCTCCTTCTCCTGTATGTACCAATTGATGAACGGTGGCTAGTTTTGAGGCATGGGATATTAGCTCAAAGCACTGTTTTTCCATTCCTCC
>JAHDFQ010000131.1 GCA_020628085.1 Saprospiraceae bacterium | reverse complement strand
TTCAGCATTTTTATTGATCTCGAAATTTCTGCCCGTTTTTTTAGTACCCCTTACTTATATTTACATAGAGTGCATTATAATTTGATATTCTAGTTTACTAGGGAGGTACTGAGGCGCAGAGTTTTAGATAGCTATACATCTTCTAGTGCGATAATATATTATATACCCATTTACACAATACAATTCTATTTTGATATAACATTATGCAGTACATTTTCATGTGTTTTTGCAGTTTGCAAAAAAAAATAATGACCGTTTTCTTACTAATTACTACCGTTTCCTAAATGATGGAGTTTTTAACATCAGAAATACATATTTAAATTTGCTTTAACGTATTAGAAGGATATATATTTGAATTGTTTTTAATATGAAGATTGATTTGTAATTTTTCTTCTTTTGAAAATGCCTACATTATAAACCGCCATTACAATACGACATCTGTGGATTCCTAACTACAACGGTCGTGCTTCTATTACAATTTATAATAAGATACTAGTCTACTATAGGCTATTATTTTTTGGTTCTGATTATTATTTCGGAGCAATATTATAATCCAAAACACAATTACTTTGGCGAGTACATACAATAATACTTTACGATACAGAAAATTACCAGAACACGAAGTCTTTGCGATTTTAGACTCCAAAATTCAATATCAAAAATTTCTTATCAATGATGCGATGGAAGCTTTTGAGGTGGATGATGAAGGGCTTTCGGAAGATACACCAGTGATGGATAATCAAGTTTTTGAATTGATAGAAAGTAGTAATCGCAATCTACATTTATTATTATTTATGAGGGATCGATTAGAGGATTGGAACACCAATCAGATTTTTGATTTAATTACGGATAATAAATATTTGGAATACTCCGAAGATGAAATAACCATTTCTTTACAACCTAAACAAGCGGTTGAATCAGCTCGTGAAATTCAGGTTGGAGCAAGATAAATGTAATCCTTGAACATATATCATAAAAGGTGGATTCCACTACCCTCGGAATCCACCTTTATTTAGTTTAATTTGATCGTTCAATAGGGCAGGTCATACAATGCGAGCCACCTCTGGCACGAGATAGTTCGTTAGAAGGTAGGGTTATGATGGTGTTTTCAATGGTAGCAGGATCAAGTGTTCCATCTTTCACATATTGCAGAAATTTTCTTGCATGTAATACTTTATATCCATGTTTTTTAAATGAAATTTCGGTATGAGGATTTCTATCATAGGTGATAGCCACACCAGATCGAATAGCAACTAAATTACAGCCATCTGTCCATTGCTCTCGTTCTTGATAAGGGGATTCCCCATCTCCGCTCAAAATAAATTCAATTTCTGGATCAATTTCTTTCAAAAAGAAGTCTTTCACTGAAGCATATTCTCTCTTAATGCCATTTTTAGTATGAACGATCACATTAGAAGATAATCCGTCTAAAACAATAGGCTTAAATGCCACTACATGTTTATCACTTATCATGGTGAATATAGTATCAATGTGCATGCAAGAACGATCATTTGGAATATTAACTTGCACTACATTTTTAATGACATTTCGTTTAAATAACTCATCTCGTAATGAAAGAATAGCATGTTCAGAAGTACGCTCACTACACCCAATCAATAAATAGTCATTAGCAATAATCATCATATCGCCACCTTCAATAGAAACATTTTCTCCTTTTTTGGATGGCGGGAAATGATCTATATGATTGAGATTAATAATTCGGTTTTGATCCTTTAAACCTTTAAATATTGGATGTGCATAAAAAATGAATCGAGTCAGGAAATTTTCTCTAAAACGAGCTTCTTTAGCCGCTTTGGTAATGACCACATGATTTTGAACAATGACAGCAATATCTCGGGTAAAGATAAAATTAGGAATTGGATCAAACATAATAATATCCTCAGCCTTATAGTACCCTGTAATCAAGGTACTTGCAAGCACGCTGTTTGGCATCTGTTCCAACATTGTTTTGTATTTTGTTGGAATTTCTTCATCCACAGCGATCATATCTATCAATTCCTGCTTGGAATCAGGGTCATTTTCTAAACCTTCTAGTATCAGTTGTTCAGTTTCGAGTACATTTTCAGCACCGACGAACATCCTTAGTACTTCGGTAAAAATATCATGTTCTTCTTGCATCTGTGGCAAGTAAACTATATCATCAAATAATAACTCTTCAGCTCTTTTTGGTGAAATCCTAGCGATTCCAATATCAGGACGATGTGTGATGACTCGTTTTAATGGGTCAATTTCACTCAGCACATTAATTTTTTTCGTTTCAGACATTTATACGTTTGATTTTTTAATGAATACAAAGGTAGATACTAAATTATTTTGTACTCCAAAAATAGAAATTATGTTCGGTATCTAGCTGAAAACCTACTTTTGGATATAAATTATTTCCAATTTCGTTATTTAATTCTGTTTCCAAAGATAATCCAAGCGCATTCGTTTGTCGTGCAAGGTCTTTACAACGATCAATCAATAATTTAGAAACACCTAAACCACGAGCTTTTTCTACCACATATAAATCGTTTAAAAGCCAGATTCTTTTCATATTGGTAGAAGAAAACACAGGGTATAATTGTACAAACCCAATATAATCATCGTTGTCATTCTTAGCATAATAAATGACAGATTCTTGATTAGTAATTCTTGACTTTAAAAATACTTTTGCACCTTTTTTATCCGACTCTTTTCTATAAAATACCCTGTAAGCATCAAACAATTCTACAATTTGATCCAAATCTTCTAGGGTTGCAGTTTCTACTTTCATAATTTCTATTTTCTTCAAAAATAAATAAATTGCTGTAGACTTAAACAAAAGTAAGCATACAATGAACATATATTGATAAATTTGATTTAAGATATTGAATTATTATAGTTATTCTATATATTAGCGTTCATAAACAATTAAAGGCAGTAATTAAACAGGGGAAAATTTGCTAAAAATAATTTATTTAGCAGCAACTTCATATTGTATAGTTATAGCTCTTCCAATCCCCATCCCATACCAGTATAATTTTTTAAACCTCAAATAAATAATCATCAAATGGAAAAGAAAATAGTACAAAAATTTTATTCCGTTAATAAAGTATCCCTTATTCTGTTATGTTTTCTGTTTATAAATCCAATGTTTGCTCAATACGAAGCAGAAAACGAATTTAGAAGACAGCAATACATTGAAAATATTCAACCTAATTATTGTGGAACAAAGGATTTACCAGCAAATATCAACGGTAAAGCTGTAGATATTGCCATTAGCGAGCGACTTCAAAATTTACGATCAAGTAATGCTGGTACTTGGAATTTGAACGATGGTTATGGAAATGCTTGCGTACAAAATTGTGCTATTACAAATTCTAGTTCCTGTTCTGCTAGTAATGATTTATTTAGAATACCAGTAGTATATACGTTGAGTAATTCAAGTTGCAGTACTTCCATTCCTTCAACAACGGAGTTACAAGCACAGATTGACGTCATGAACGACTTCTATGTTTGTCAAGGAATAGATATTTTTTATTATTTACCGACTAATATTTCAGCGGCTCCAGGTGGTATCAGGAGTGGTAATTTTGGATGTACCTATAATAGTAGTTCTATTGCTGACCTTCCTAATGTTGTTAACGTTTATGTCTTTTCAAATACAGGAAATGGAACTGGTTGTAATGGGTTTGCGCCTTTACCTTTTAGTACTAATTCAAGTACAGCTATAGTGATGAGTCATAATTGTTATAATAACTATGTATACACTTCGGGAAGTCTTAATTGCAGTAATGTAAATATGGGACTAGGTCAAGTATTGGTACATGAATTTGGACATTATTTAGGGCTTTATCATACACACAATACTGGAAATGGATGTGATGATCCAAATACAGCATCTGATGACTGTACTAATGGTGATTTGATACAAGACACGGATGAAGACCCTGATTTTTCAGGTGGAGAAATAGGTTGTACTGGATGTAATACAGGTGGACCTTCAAGTTCGTGTACATTTAATAACTCTAATTCACCGGCTTGTCAGCCTTATGGAACTCCAAATACGCTGGATAATATAATGAGTTATAATCTTTTTGCAGGATGTATTAGTGACTTTTCAACTTGCCAAAAAGCTAAAATGATGGATGCCTTATTGTGTGTTCGTGGTTTACAAGCCTGTAATAGAAATGTGAATATGGAGTTCGCCAACGGAATAATGGATGCCAATCAACAAATATGTATCGGTGATCCTATCCCAACTTTTACAACAACAGGCGCGTGCTATAAATGGTTTGATGGTTTAGGGGCATCTGCCAATCAAGTGGCATCGGGTTCAAGCTTTACGCCAAATGCTGCTCAGGTAGACAATACTCAATTAGGAACCTATACATTTTATTTAGGTGATTTTAATGAATACAATCCAGATTGTAGAACGGAATTGACTATAGAAGTATTGACTGATCCAGGAGCAGCTACTGTAAACAGTGGAAGTTCTATTGCTTTAACATCCTGTCCTCAATCTGTTAGCTTAACTACGAATGTAACCAGTTTGCCAACCAATGGAGTTGTAGGATGGTGGTTTACTGAGGATAATCCCATTTCGAATTTGGTTACGGATCAATCTTCCTTATTCGCAAATATGCCTAATGTTAGCTCTACATTCGGAATTGGAAATATCATAAAATCAACGTCTGGTTCACCTCAAAAAAACCTAGCCTTGTCAATTGATTGTACAAACTTGAGCAATTCTAAAACGTATTACGCAACTCCTGTAGTAGCAGAAGAAAGAGCTGCAATTCCAGATGCTTCATGTATTGAAAATGATGATACTGGATTTAGCTCTACGTTTAACGGATTTCCTTCTAAGACTAGAATCACAAATGCTTCAAGTATCTGTGATCCGAATCCGATCTGTACGCCACCAACTTATACTTATTGCGTAACCGTAACTGGATATAATGGTGTACCTAGTCAACTATCTATTGCTACAGATGACAATTCTAATTTTTTAAAAGTAGACTTTAATATTGGTACTGGTTCAGGAAATGGCACATACTGTTTTTCTGAAACTGATTTTGGAGGGTACGATCCATCAACTTTAGGTTTAAGAACTTGGGTATGGCAGCAAGGAGGAAACGGAATGGCATCTGCATCCGTATCTACCACTTTGGACATTACTTATGCAGGAAAACCAGCTATTGCTTTTCCAAATTTAACTGATTACAACGATTGCCTTTTTGGAACACCTATTTCGTTTACTTGTGCATGCGGTGGCAATCCTTGTCCTGCTGACTATGCTGGCGGAGGAGCATTATCTGGAACAGAATCTGGAACAGTAGATTATGAAACTGACGGTTCAATCGAATCCACTCAAGTTATGTTGAATGGTGCTGTGGTAGATTATGATGCTGGAACAGACATAACTTTATTACCTAATTTTGAAGTAGTAATTGGTGCGCAGTTTAGTGCTTTTATTGATGGTTGTGGAGGTATGATGATTCAAGAAAATGAATCACAAACAGCCAATAAGTAATTATAATTTTCATAGAATCAAGCAAGTTTGTCAAAGAGTTTATAGTTTTGTGAAATGAAGGATAGTTATTTTACATTACAAGAGGAGAGTGAAGGGGAGTTCAGAGATCGTGGAAGTAAATTCATTGCTTATGCTGCACCTGTTTATTCGGAAGATGAAGGGCATGCTTTTTTAGATAAAATCAGAAAAATACATCCTAAATCTAGACATTGTTGTTATGCTTATCGTTTAGGAATTGATCAAAATAATTTTAGAGCCAATGATGATGGTGAACCGTCGGGAACGGCGGGTCGCCCAATTCTTGGACAGATTGATAAGTTTGAAATTACAAATGTGATTATCGCCGTCATTCGATATTTTGGTGGAACATTATTAGGAACTTCTGGCTTAATCAATGCGTACAGAAATAGTGCCGCCGAAGCCATTCAGAACGGCACAAAGATCGAGCGAATCATTGATGATGTTTTTGAACTGACTTTTGATTACGCGATTATGAGTGATGTGATGAATGCTATAAAGAAAAATAAAATAGATATTATTCTACAAGATTTTGGAGCGATAGGAAAGATTCAAATAGCTATACGCCAAAGTGAAACAGCACAAAAAATGCGTTTGATGCGAGCTCAAATTGCTAAAGTCCGAATCGAAGAAATAGATGATATTGAGGTGGTTGAAGGTTTAGAAATTGAAAATATGGGCGTTCGCTAAAAAGCATATTCCTATAAAAAACGGGATTCAAATTTACCAACTTGAATCCCGTTTTTATAAAAGCTAAAATGGCTTTATACGTTTACGACACTTTTAACAGGTTCTATCCATCCAAATGTATCTTCTACTTCACCACTTCGGATTCCGTCGATCTCTTTTTTCAACATGATAGCGGTTTTGTGCTCAGAAACTGGGGGTAACTCCATCACTAAATCACCATATTTTAGATGTGAAACATTCGCTATAACAGCTGCTGTTCCCGTCCCAAAAATTTCTTTCAATTCACCTTTTTTGTAGGATTCTACAACTTCATCAATATGTACTAATCGTTCTTCGACATCATATCCTTTGGCTTTCAAAATATGTAAAATACTATTTCTAGTAATACCTTTTAAAATAGCACCATCGGTAGCAGGTGTAACAATCTTATTTCCCATCACAAAGAAAATATTCATAGTGCCCACTTCTTGTACATATTTGAATTCCTTTGCATCCATCCACATCACCTGATCGTAGCCTTGCTCAATTGCTCGATTTGCAGGATACAAAGAAGCTGCATAATTTCCTGCCGTTTTAGCCTCACCCACACCACCAACTGCGGCACGCACATAAGTATCTTCTACCAATAATTTGACAGGTTTAGGATAATATGGTCCAACTGGTCCAGTTACGATTAAAAATTTATAGGTTTTAGAAACCTTAACACCCAACATAGCATCCATGGCAAACATCACAGGACGAATGTACAAAGCTGAACCTACTGCTGGAGGAATCCACCCTTTGTCCAAATCAACTAATTCGTGTAGTGCCTGCAAAAATAAATCTTCTGGAATAGTCGGCATACACATCCGTTCTGCGGAAGCATTCATACGATCAGAGTGCATAGCTGGACGTAAGAAACAAGGTGTTCCATCTAATTTTTTTGTAGCTTTCATGCCTTCAAATATGGATTGTCCATAATGAAGTGCTAAATTTACAGGGCTTATTGCTAGATCACCAAAAGGAACGATTTGAAGGTTTGTCCATTCACCGTTGATAAAATCAGCTGAAAACATATGATCTGAAAAAGTTTGACCAAATGGGATATTATCAAAATCAATAGTCGAAAGTCGTGATGTTTCAACAGGATGAGTAGAAATGTTATATTTCATCTTTATAGTTTTAGAATGGTTGTTAACAAATTAGCAAACAAGTTTGCAAACTAAATTGCACTTCAAAAATACGAATAAATAAGCAATTATTCTTTATTTATTACATGAATGGCGTTGATTCGGAATTATATTTCAAATAAAATTTAAATACTTTATAAATATTTTGAAAAACCAATTTTACGATTTTACAATATTTTCCATTATTGAACCTTCTGAAGTGCTTAAAAGCATCAAAGGGACGAATGAAAAAGGACTTTTTATACTTTTAAACACGGAAAATGATGCCGAACAACATCTAGAACTGTTAAAAAAGATATTGGGAGCGATTCAATATCAATTAGATCAAGATGCCGCTCTTTATTTATGTACAAATAAAGATGCTTTTAAGTTGATTGATCTGTCCAAAAAATTAAATATTCAACAAGTTCTTTCCTTTGGGATTTCTCCAAAAAAATTAGGCATTCACCAACATTTTGAATTATATCAACCTAAAAAAATAAACGAAATCACGTTTCTTTTTGGTCACCAATTAAACGATATCGCCAACCAAACTACATATAAAGGAGCGTTATGGGATGCATTACAAACGATGTTTTTAGGTAAATAAATTATTAAGCCGTTTGTAAACTTCGTTTTTCAATCTTTTTTAAAAATAAGTCCAAAGCCGCTCGTTTTTGACTATCCAAATGGTAACTAATATTTTCTGTGAAATAAGTTTCAAGATCAAAATTTGGATCTGGCTTAGGGAGCAAATAAATCAATTGAGGAATCATTTCAACACCAACTTGCATCGCTGCATTGAAACGTGCAATAAAATCATCATCCATTTTTTGATGACTCACCCAAGCTGCAAATACAAAAGGCAAACCTGTATGGTCATACCAAGCTTCTCCTAAATCATAGATATACGGATGTTTTTCTTCTAAAGCAATCGTTCGATCTCCAATGACCAGTGCTGCTGTCGTAGACTGAATATGATCAAAAAAACCTTCTTGCGCAGGAATAAATTCAGGCGTAATTTTCCAATATTCTTCACACAATATTTGACACAATTGAACGGAAGTTCTAGAATGAAAATCGAGATAAATTTTATCAATTTCCTCTATAGGAACATCACTAAATATACAAACGGTTCGAACCGTTCGTTCTGTACCAATACAAAAATCAGAAATGATGTGAGGGCTTGATAGCGAAGGAATAGCCGCCACAGGAATCAATCCAAAATCTACTTTGCGTTGCTCTAATTTCGCAGCACAAACCGACGGTATTTCCAATTGAATATCCAATTCTTGATCCAGCCCTTCATGTACAATTCCATGTAACAAAGGCTTTGTATTCAAATAACTAACAGCAACTAAGGAACGCTTTTTCATAAATACCAATTAATTGACGACTGGTAAAGAAACATATCCTTTAAACTGCTTATCATCTTCAAATACGACGCCCGTAAAATCAGTGACTACATTATATAAAGTATCCCGTTCAATAGCAACACGTCCTACACTTCGGATCATTTTCACTAAGGCTTCAGTACTTAAAGCCGGGTTTTGTTCCTCAGAACCAGCCATAGAATATATCTTAGTGGTATCATCAATTGTGCCATCCATATCATCTACACCAAATGCCAAAGACATCTGTGCAGTCGTTCGACCAATCATGGGCCAATAGGCTTTAATGTGATCAAAATTATCCAGATAAATTCGACTGATGGCATAATTCCGAATGTCCTCAATCGTCGTCGATTCTTTTACATGCGACATTTGGTTGCCTTTATTTCTAAATTTGAGAGGAATAAAGGTTTGGAAACCACCAGTTTTATCTTGAAGATTTCGGAGTTTAGACATGTGATCGACACGGTGTTCGTACTTTTCAATATGACCGTATAACATGGTAGCATTGGATCGTTTTCCGAGTTCGTGCCAGATTTCATGGATGCGTAACCATTCCTCACCAGAACATTTTCCACCAGCAATTTGATCTCTAATTTCGGGATGAAAAATCTCTGCACCACCACCAGGCATAGAATCCAAACCGGCATCCAACATCATTTTCATACCTTCTTCATAGGAAACTTTACCTTTTTTGAAAATATAATGATACTCAACAGGTGTTAAGGCCTTGATGTGCAAATCAGGTCGATGTTGTTTAATATTTGTAAATAATTCTGAATAAAATTTGATGTCATATTGAGGCAATACACCACCAACAATATGAACCTCCGTTACAGGTTCATCGTCATATTTTTTGACAATATCCATAATGTCTTCCATCGAATATTCCCAACCTTCTTCACGTTTTTTTATTAAACGAGAATAAGAGCAAAAAGTACAAGTGTACAAACAAACATTAGTAGGTTCAATATGAAAATTTCGATTGAAATACGTCTTATCTCCATGTCGTTGCTCTCTGATATGATTGGCTAAAACACCCAAATAAGAGAGTGGTGCTTGTTCATATAAATGCAAACATTCATCATCTGTAATTCTATCGTTGTTCAACACTTTTTCAGCAATCGTTTTTAGTGTTGCTTCCAATTGTTGATCTTGCAAAAGAATATTTAGTTTATCCATAATTATTTCATTAAGCGTCCGAAATAGATGATTTCTATTTAATTGAATACAAAAGTACAACAAACCATTTATGTTTCAGTTTTTTTTGAAAGCTCTTTTATTTATGAAATACTGGTAAAAATTCCTAAATTAAAAAAAATCAAAATTTTTAATGATGAATAGAAGACAAATCGTGCTACTGTCTCCATTTCTAGTCATTGCAGTCAACCTTATCGTGGCTTATATATTTGGGCAGATTATAGGAAAATGGGCGTTTATACCAATGATTATAATTGGTTGGTTATTCATGTCTTGTATTATATTTAAATTTAATGAGAAATCTATTCAATCATGGATACAGCCTGCTTCTGGAAAGGTAGGTTGGACTATTTTAGCTCTATTTGTTGGATTTATTCCTTTACCATTATTTATTTTTCATTCACATACATTAATGCACTGGACGGTTTGGTTGCCTTGGATATTACTTGCGATTATTAACCCCTGGATAGAAGAGTTTTATTGGCGAGGACTACTCTTGGACTATACTAAAGATTGGTCGAGATGGCTGGCTGTGATATACTTTAGTGCTTTATTTGCAGTTAATCATCTTGCTTTTGGTATTAATTCTGAGGTCAATAGCGGTTATGATGTACTGATTTCTACATTTATCATGGGTTGCGTATGGGGTCTTGTCTTTCTAAAAACCAATAGCCTGAGGTGGGTTATTTTATCCCATTTTATGGTCGATTTTTTTAATCTTTCAGCCGCTGCATTTTTAGATTTGTGGGACAAGGGTACTTGGTAAAGTAGACAAATTATCAAACTACAAAAGCCAAATCATCGTCATAATGATTTGGCTTTTGATTGATGCTTTTAAAATTCAATAATAGAGATTACTCTAAAGTTTTTTCAATAGGTCATGACCCATTGAATTTCAGAAGCACTAAAATTTTTATTAGAATATTTACTAATGTTTACGCTACTAAGTATTCTTTTGCCATTTGAATAGCAATAGCAATTAAAATAATACCGAATACTTTTCTTAACGTGTTTGAAAATTGAGGAGATAGCTTGCCAGACAACCAATCTGTTGATCTTAAAATAAGATAAATCAACAATAAGTTAATGGCAATTCCTGCAATTATACTGGTGTTATCATATTCAGCCTTCAATGAAATAATGGTCGTCAATGTTCCTGCACCCGCCAATAATGGAAATGCAATGGGAACGATACTTCCAGATCCGCCGTCTTCATGCGAATCTCTAAAAAATCGGATACCTAGAGTCATTTCTAAACCAATAAAAAAGATAATTAGAGATCCCGCTAGTGCAAATGATGATACATCAATTCCAAATGCGCCTAAAATGGCAGCACCAAAAAACAGGAAAACAACCATCATCAACCCTGCCGTGCCTGTAGCCAAGCCAGGATGAATAATGGTTCCTTCTTTTTTCATATTAATAATGACGGGTAATGACCCGATAATGTCGATAACCGAAAATAAAATTAAACTGACAGATAAGATTGCTGCTATGTTCATTTCTACTAAATTTTGACCCTTTTCACAGGGTAGTTTTTGTAATATGTGATATAATTATGAGTTTATAATAATACTGCAAATTAACACCATTTAAACCAATTTATCCAGTAGTCAGAGTTATTTGAGTTAATATGAAAATAAATAGCTTTGATTTATGTCATGTTTTATTTTTTATTTAATTTTGAATATGAAAAAAAATCAACTTGACCCGATAGATATACGAATTTTAGATGAATTGACATCTGATGCTAGAATTCCATTTGTACAGCTTGCAAAAAAGTTAAAAGTATCCAATACGCTCGTACATCAACGGGTCAATAAATTGCGTGAAGAAGGTATATTAAAGAAGGCTGTTTTTCGGATAAACCCGTTAAAATTAGGTTATCAGACCTCGGCCTATACTATGATTATCATTAGAAATCCAAAAGCCCACCGAGAAGTAGAAGAAGAGTTGAAAAAAATTCCAGAAATTGTGGAATGTGTAAACGTAGTAGGACGATATGAATTAATGGCAAAAATCTATGCTCGTAACAATCGTCATTTACGAGATATTATTTACGAAAAAATTCAAACCATAGAAGAGGTAGAAGGTACAAACACGATTATGTCTTTTGAAACGGCATTTAGTCGTTCTGTACCGATAACTTTTTTTGATGAATAACCTGATGTGCTATTCCACAGTAATCGTAATATAGTCTTCTGCAGTAATACGTTTTTGATCGGAAGCAACAAAATCATCAATTTGACAAGAAAACTTCAAGACATATGTTCCTTTTTGACTAAATGTAACTTGTGTTTGCCTGCTATTCTGAGTTTGAAATTGTACAGCACCCAAACCTGCTACTTTTTCCCAAGTAACGGGCCATTCTTCCTGGATTTCGTTATCAAACAAAACTATACCTGATAAATTAGCAGGCATATCTATACTGACAGTTTGATCTTCTCCAGCATTAGCTAAGTAACTGTAATTGGATAACCAACTAACACTTGGAGTAGCCATTGAAGGAATAATATAACGGTAAAATGGAACTCGATCTATCCAATAATCATTTGGTGTCGAATGATCTAGATTAAGCGTAGAAACCAGTGTTTTGGGGCATTGATATTGATGGTATGCCGCATAAACAGTTGCGGCAGGACAAACCAAGTCTTCGTGACTAATTGTTCCATAAACAGCACCTCTAAACCGTCGTGCAAAAGAAGCAGCTTCAACATATTGAACCGCATTATTGACCTCATCCATGTCATTTTGACCATTTGAAGCAGTATGATAATAAAAAGGAAATCCACTTGCTCGGTGGAATTTGAGACCGCTGTGTTGGCAAAGTGCAGAATTACTAAAGGCAACTACATCTACCCTTGAATCTACTCCGCCTACACACATCGCCAATCCACCGCCTTGACTGACACCGTTGACCACTAGATTTTCTCCATCGAATTGATCCAAAGTATGAATATAGTCTATGGCTCGTATACCAGCCAAAATCGACTTGACCATATAAACTTCACTAGGATCAGTTGTTACATTGGGTATATAAGCATCAGGATCAACCTCATCTACATCCGCATTGTGAATACCAATGGCTAAAACAATGGCATTTGCTTGAACAGATAGGAAGGTAGCTGGAGTAACTATATTAGGAGCGGTACCAAAGGGTGGGAGGGTCAGAATAGCAGGATATGTTCCTTCTCCGTTTGGAACGGTTAAATATCCGTAAACTCTACGATTTTCTATGCTTGCAATATTAACTTTATAGATTGTTCGGTCTTGATAAGTATCGTGTAGGGTTAAAATTGGATCAATTGGAATGTCTGCTAATTTTGATTGTTGGTTTTCCCAAAACTGATCGAAATCATCAGGTTCTTTTTCAAATAAATCAATTTGTTCTATAGAAAAAGCTATGGAAGCTAAATCAATTTGTTCACTCTGCTCTACTTCACATAAAAAAATGCCTGATTCAGATGCTTCAAACGGTATTTTTCCTGTTCCGTCAGGGTTTACTTTAATTGTTCCTTCTTCAATATTTGGAGTTTTAGCATCATAGAAAATACGGTAGTAGACTTCGGTAGGTTGAGCACCAGAAATATTAAAATAAGCAATTTCGCCTACTTCATAATGAGTGTTGGGTCGTTCTGCTTGAACTCGTAATTGTGCAATACTTGATATAGTAGAGAATAGATACAAAGTTACTATGAGTAATTGAAATCGGTTCATAAAACGTGCTAATTAGTTCAATTAAACTCCAAATAAATTACTAAAAAGAAGGGTATTGGCATTCCAAAACCCTTCTTTTGTATGGTTTGATAACATTTTGTAATGATATTAAT
>JAHDFQ010000130.1 GCA_020628085.1 Saprospiraceae bacterium | reverse complement strand
TCAGGATACGACTTCACCACTACATTAGGTTCTTCTATTTGAATACTACCAAACATGGCTAAAGGAGCAAATGCCATTGCCATCCGGTGATCTTCGTAGGTAGGGAAAATAGGATTGTCGAGCAATGCTTTGCCCTCAATCATATAATATTCTTTACCTGATTTTTTAGAAAATTTAGGTGGTAAAGCTGATAAAAAGACTTGTAATTTACCCAATTCGTTTTGAAGAGCTTTGATCCGTTGGGTTTCTTTAATTTTTAGGGTTTCTAAACCTGTAAACAAGCCATGAATCCCCATTCCACCACAGACGACCGCCAAGGTTTGAGCAATATCTGGACATAAAATAAAATCCCACTCAAACATCAAGGTTGGTTTTTCACCACTTTTTTTGAGGTAAATAAAACCATCTTTAAAAATGGTTTTTACTCCAAATTTGAGCATCATTTCGGATAAAATAGAGTCGCCTTGAACACTATTTTTATATAAACCATTGAGTTTCAAATTCAGATCATCATCCGCAAACGCCGCCATCGCATAATAGTAAGATGCAGCCGACCAGTCTGCCTCTACTTTAAAATCCGTCGCTTGATATACTTGGTTTGGGATAGAAATAATCTGTCCTTCCCACTGATATTCGATACCAAAATGTGCCATAATCGACAACGTCATTTCGATATACGAACGAGATACAATATTACCTACTAATTCTAATTCTAGCCCATTCGGCAAGGTCGGTGCCAACATCAGCAAAGCAGAAATATACTGACTGCTCGTTCCTGCTGAAATCTGTACTCTGTTGTGTTGACCAAAATCGGTGGCTTCTCCAATTTTAAGTGGTGGATATCCTTCTTGTTCTAAATATTCAATATTCGCACCCAATGACCGAAGCGCATCCACCAAAACCCCAATCGGTCGTTGTTTCATACGTTCTGTTCCTGTCAACGTCTGCGTACCCGATTTGGTCGCCAATAGAGCCGTCATAAACCGAAAGGTCGTCCCTGCTGCATCAGCGTCTAAGGTCGCACCATCATTTATTTCAGACAATAAACGAGTTAAAGTGACGGTATCTTTCGACGTTGACAAATTAGAAATATCAAAATCGTCCTTGCATAACGCTTGAATCAACAAGGCACGATTACTAATACTTTTAGAACCGTCAAGGGTAATTTCGCCGATGATTTGTCGGTTGGGTTTGGATATGGTATAAGTGATCATGTGCGTTTATTCCTTGGTGTTATCTTCCTCCTCTTTTGCATCAACATCTGCTTTCGCCTTGTCTTTCTGCTCTCCTTCAATCGCTAAAGGTTTTTTCTTCTCAGCATCTTTACGATTTTTTTCATCTTCATACCACTGGCGTTTACGTTCATCATCTTTGGCATACGCCAAGATAATTTCTTTCACCAAACGGTGGCGAACCACATCTTCGGCAGTCAAATAGGTAAAGGCAATACCTTTGATGCCCTGAAATAACTCCATCGCATGGCGCAAGCCCGATTTGACTTTATACGGCAAATCAATCTGCGATAAATCACCTGTGATGATGGCTTTTGCCGAAGGCCCTAAACGTGTCAAAAACATTTTGAGCTGCATGGTGGTCGCATTCTGTGCTTCATCCATAATGACAAATGCATTGTCCAGCGTTCGTCCACGCATAAAGGCTAAAGGCGCAACTTCAATGACCCTCGTTGCCATAAAATGGTCGAGTTTGTCGGACGGCAACATATCGTCCAAAGCATCATATAATGGTCGCAAATACGGATCAACTTTATCTTTTAGATCACCTGGCAAGAAACCTAAATTTTCCCCTGCTTCTACTGCAGGACGGGTCATAATGATCTTTTTGACGGTTCTGTTTTTTAAGGCTCGAACGGCTAAGGCAACAGCGGTATACGTTTTTCCTGTTCCCGCTGGACCGATGGCAAACACAATATCATGCGCCTCGGAAGCATCCACCAACATTTTTTGATTGCGGGTTTTGGCCTTAATGACTTTACCACTTCTTCCGTGTACTATTGTAGTATTATCATTGGTATTTCCTAGTCGAACTTCATGGGGATTACCGCCATTCAACAAGTCTTCTACGGTCTGAACGTTGAGTTCTTTTTTTTCTCGTAGCATTCGCACCATTTTTTCGATGGTGCTTTTTGCTCGTTGTGTATATTTTTTTTCTCCTGTTAATTTTAAATTATTGCCTCTCGAAACAATACTAATTTCAGGATATGCTTTTTTGACTAAATTTAGTTGTGCATTCTTCTCGCCGTATAATTCTACGGGATCAACACCATCTATGGTTAAAATAATTTCACTCAATATATTAATTGATTTTGGTAATGGACAAACAAATATCAGTTGTCTTAATACATTAAAAAATAGAAGGAATCCAGTTTGTTACAACCGTATTTCCTATTTTGTGGTAAAAATAAGTAAATCCATTAGTTTCTGAAACTCATAGATTTTAAATTTGCACATTTGAGAACAAAATCACTAAACCATGCCTGTCGTAACACTTACTTCTGACTTTGGAAATAACGATTATTATCCTGCTGTTTTGAAAGGAGCGTTACTATGTGCCAACTCCAATCTGCAAATCATAGATATAACGCATAACATCAAATCTTTTGATATAGTTCAGGCGGCTTATATTTTAAAAAATGCCTATCCTAGTTTTCCAGCGGAAACGATTCATATCATTAGCGTTAACAACTTTTACACGACTTCGCCTTGCTTTGTTGCAATGCGCTATGAAGAACAATATTTTATTGCACCAGATAATGGTGTGTTGTCTTTAGTTTTTGATACGATTCCAAAGGATATTTATGAAATTGAATATTCAGATAAAAGCACCTTTCCGTTAGAGGAAGTTTATGGAAAAGTAGTGGCTCATTTAACCAGTGAAAAACCGTTTTCTGAAATTGGTGTATTATTGGATTCCATCACAGAGCGCATGACCTTTAATGCTGTTCAAAATTCGGATCAACTGAAAGGCACCATCATACATATTGATCCTTTTGAAAATGTCATTATTAATATCACGGCTGATTTATTTGAAAAGGCTCGAAAAGGACGTTCTTTTCAATTGTTCTATAGACGTAATCATCCCATTACAACTATTTCCAATAATTATGCGGATGTTCCTGTCGGTGAAACACTCTGTTTGTTCAATTCATCCGATCATTTAGAGATTGCCATCAATATGGGAAAAGCAGCTAGCCTCTTAGGACTAAAAGTGGAAGATACGGTTCAAATTGATTTTATGCCGCCATTATAAATTCATTCTACTCTTTCAAAATATTATTTTTGTAGAAAATTTGATCAAAATGATACTTCGAGCCATTGCACAATTCATTTCCATTGTTTTACATCCGCTGTTGATGTTGACTTATATGTTGGTGCTACTGATGCTCATCAATCCCTATTTATTTGGTGTACACAAAGTCAGTAGTAACGTTCCGTTCATTCTATATATCTTTTTTTCCACCTTTTTGTTACCTGCTTTCGCAGCATTTTTGATGAAGCAACTCGATTTTATCAAAAGTATTCATATGGAAGATAAAATGGAACGCATCGGGCCGTATATTATTACAGGTACAATTTATCTTTGGATGTTTAGGAGTTTTTTGGATAATCCACAAATTCCATCGGCTTATACAATGTTTATTTTGGGTGCGACCATCGGATTATTCGTTGCTTTTTTTATTAATATTTTTTCTAAAATTAGCGCACATGCCGTTGGAATGGGTGGTTTATTAGGCATGGTCGTTATTACTTTATATCAATACAGTTACGGTGATTTTATAGTAAACCTTTCAAGTTTAGGCATGTACAAATGGACAATGAATGGCGTCCTGATGACAACAATTGTTTTAGCAGGACTGGTTGGTACATCCCGTCTTTTACTCAATGCACATGAACCGAAAGACCTTTATGGTGGTTACCTTGTTGGTTTTGCAACACAGTTCGTTGCCTTGTGGTTTATGGGTTAGCTGAATTGAAGAGTTGACTGGAGTCACCTCTTCAATAACATTAAATCTTTTAAAATGACAGATCAAAAAAAAGCAGTTGTATCAGGAGCAGGATTAGTGGGTTGTTTGTGGTCGGTGTTCTTGGCACAACGAGGCTACCAAGTTGATATATATGAACGTCGGGGCGATATGCGAGATTCTACCTTTGAAGGTGGACGATCTATTAATTTAGCCATGAGTACACGTGGTTGGAAAGCGATGGAGAAGGCAGGTATTCGTACCAAAATCGAATCCGTTGCTATTCCAATGACAGGACGCATGATGCACGCTGTGGATGGTGAATTGACCTACCAAGCGTATGGCGAAGAAGGGCAAGCTATCTACTCCGTTTCTCGTGGTGGACTCAATCGAGAGTTAATGAATATTGCTGACGAATCACCCAATGTTCAACTACACTTCAATCAACGCTGCCGAGGTTTTGATAAACGAACCTTGGATTTGCATATTGAGGATACCAAAACAAAGGAACGTCGCATGATACAAAGCCCGTTAGTTTTTGCAGCTGATGGAGCGTTTTCAGGTATTCGAGAAAGTATGCGACGGACAGATCGATTCAATTACGCACAACAATATTTGCCACACGGCTACAAGGAATTACACATTCCACCGAATCCAGACGGAACGCATCAAATAGATAAAAATGCCTTGCACATTTGGCCCAGGGGTCATTTTATGATGATCGCCCTGCCCAATCAAGATGGTAGTTTTACCTGTACTTTATTTTTGCCTTATGAGGGGAAACAGTCTTTTGAAAATTTACAAACAGATGAACAGGTCATAGATTTTTTTGAAACTTATTTCAAAGATTCTATTCCGTTAATGCCAGATTTATTAGAAGATTTCAAAGCCAATAAAACGTCATCATTAGTCACCATTCGTTGTAATCCGTGGCAATACAAAAAGCAAATTTTATTGATGGGCGATGCTTCTCATGCTATTGTACCCTTTTATGGTCAGGGCATGAATTCAGGTTTTGAGGACTGTACCTTGTTGGATGCTTTAGCGACCAAACATAATGAAGATTGGTCAAAGACTATTCAAGAGTTTAGTGATACACGGATCAAAGATGCGAATGCTATTGCGGATTTAGCCTTACGGAATTTTACAGAAATGAGCGATAAAGTAGGTGATCCGATGTTTTTGTTAAGGAAAAAAATCGAAAAATACTTACACGAAAAATATCCCACTGACTTTTTACCTGTGTATTCGATGGTGACCTTTAGCCACATTCCGTACAGCGAGGCCTTAGCGGAAACCAAACGTCAAGATGCTTTATTTGATAAAATATTAGCGATTCCAAATATCGAAGAACAATGGAATAATGGAGTTGTGGACCAGGTGTTTGAAGTATGGAAAAACAAGTAGGTTGTAGTTATATTTTTACTTAAAGTGGGACTACGACTGTCAACATAAAAAAAGACTTACTCGAATCTGAGTAAGCCTTTCTAAAAAATTTTGTAGTTGTGTTAGAGATAGAAGAGTAGATTAATACTCCACGTCTTTTCCCACGATCTCATGAATTTCGGTTGAATTTTGAATTTAAATTAGTTGTCTTAGTACCACGAGTTATCGAAATGTTTAATTCACTCGCACATAACCTGCAAGCGTTTCGCCCATTCCGTTATCGAATACATAATAATAAGTGATGTCTTCGGGAAGCGGCTCGCCGCCATTATCGCCCTGCCAATCATTGCGATAATTTTCTTTAAAAAATACTTGGTTACCTAATTCATTGAATACATACAATTTGTTATCAGGATAATTTTCTACACCCAAAATCGTAAAAGAAGTCGGATCTTCTAATCCTGTAGGAGAAAATCCGCTAATAACGGTAATGGATTCGCATAAAATTTCCACATTGACGGTTAATGTATCGACTCCTTCAGTATGTTTGAAATAATACTGAAAAAAGTCCATTTCTTCACAAATATCTTTATTGGGTTTATAGGTAATCGTATTATCGGGATGGATTTCTAATGTACCAAATGTAGCTTCCGTTAAGATGCCAAATTCTTCTATGTCTTTATCCTCTTCGGATACATCAAAGATGACACTATTGTTTTTAATAACGACCAACTCTTGAGCAGCAATCGGGCTATTATTAGCAAAAATATAGGTTGGAAGGAAAGCAAGGAGGAATAAAATATAAATATACTTATCGTTAAATGATCGTTTCGTATTGTGCATATCTTCTGTTATACGTTGGCTACTTAATGTTATAACAATATGCTTTCAAAATCTGTACCAAAATCAAGTTTGTAACAATATACTTGTAGAAATAAAATACTACAGTAGAAACCAGCTATTAATTATCATTTCAATGACTTTGAATACAATATCCTTTAGCCAATAAATCGTGAAGTGTTCTTTTATTTTTAGTAAAAAAGAAAAATACTATTGATATAATAAAAAAACAACTTGTCAATTGTATCCCCCCATATATATTCATATTAAATAGATTCATAAGCACTATAGTGTACATAAAGAACCAAGGACTAATTCGTATCAAGGTATTCAAAAACTCCAATTTTGCACCTTCTCTATTGGTTATTTTCAATTTATAATACATTTTCCCAAACGTTGCTCCAAAAAAATATTCCATTACTAATTTATAGAAAAAAATAATAGAAAAAATGATCCCAGTTAAAACAACAGATTCAATTGAAAAATACTTTTTGAGCAAAAGTTCGATACTTAAAATAAATGTTAGTATTAAAAGATCGATAACTGCTGCTTTGCATCTAGGTATAAAATCTCCTGTTTCTAGACGTTCCTCCGTCAAATCCTGTTCTACTAGCTTAAATTTTTTTTTGAATATTGATATACTTTTAACATCGCTAATGCTTTGCCATAAAAACCAGATGGACAACAATGTAGGAACAACCATAAGTACTGCTAGAAACATTTCGCTTGAATACTCTGCGCCTATTTCTCCTAATCTTCCTGAACTAAAAACATCTAAAAAAAGATAGGGATTGAGCAATATTAAAACAAGTAATAACAAATAAGTTAAAAGAGTAAATAAAGTTTTTATAAAAAAAAGAACCCCAAGCCCTGTAACTGATAATAAAATAGATTGATCCAATTTTGTATTTGATAAGATAGATTCAGGCTTAAATATTTTTAGTATTAGAGCAGTTATAATTACCAGTAGACAAATTGATGGAATTAAGGAATAGTGGATAAGGTTCGCAACGTTCAAAGAGTCATTCAATATCAATAGTTTTATAAGAAGTTGGAAATTGTTTATCCATAGTAAGATACACAATTTGTATGATGTATAATCGTTTTTATTAATTTTCTTTAAAAAGCAACGATAACTGCATGCTCTTAAGTAGTTCTAGGGGAAAAAACGGGCAGAAAATTTTCTTAAAAGAGATCAAAAAAAGAATAAGTAATTGACCCCGAGTCCTCGGGGTTACGAATGATTTTTTGACGGATTAATAGATTTGTTTTGTACTAATTTTACTGACGAACTACTTATATGGAATAACCTTTCCAAATAATCTGCACATCATTAACCCAAGAATAGTCCTTGGCATACAAAAAATTGAGGCGTTCTTTGGTAGCTTCATCAAATTGCTTTTGCGGGTGTAGACTGGCAGGCGACAGATAACCCGATTTTAGCGAAGGTAAGGTAACTGCTTGATTGGCAGTTTTGGCATAACCGACCCAACTTTTTTTTGATATTAAAACTTGAATAATTTTGGTAAAAAAAGAACTTTTATTCTTTGTAAAAAAGATTAAAATAGGTGCGCAAATGATAAAGCAAATTGATACTAATATATCTAACAAACGTTTGTTACGCCGATTAGCAGCCGTCGCAATTTGAAATTGAATTTCTATTGTATATAGTTCTCCTGGATTGTTTTTAGAACTACTACCTATAATACTTAGACTTTTTTCAGGAACAATTTTATATGATACTTGATCTCCCAAACGGCTCATCCATTTCATGATTTGCTGGGCAGGAATATCTTTTGCACAAAAAATAATTTCGTTGACTTGATAGATTTGAACGACCTCGTCCAACTGATGAATATCACTCAAATATTGTTTAGAATCATAGTGATCCGCAGCAGCAACCACGCCTATATAGTTTTTTTGAACTTGTGCTTGATTCAACAGCTGCATGACCCGCTCACTTTCTAGTTTTGTACCTACGATCACTAATTTTTGAACCTGCTCATTTCCTAAATCCATATTTCCAAAACGAATAAAATGTCGTATGACTCGAATTCCAACCGTTGCTATCAATGCCCAAACTGCCCCTAATATCAACAAAACCCTTGACGAACGATATTCCAAATCTAACAATCCATACACCGCTGCCAGAACCAGTGTACCCATCAGAATACCTCGAACGAGTTTGGACACGCGAGTCGGCTGATCGTAGCCACCCGAAAAGAAAACCGATCCCAACCAAATTAAAATATACAGCGGCACATTAAAATACATAAAAGAAGTATCGTAATAATTGGGATCATTAAAATAGTTGGTTGCCCAAAAATCTTTGAGGAAGTACATACCACCAAAAATAAGGGTCGCATCCAATACAGGCAAAAAGAGTTTTCGAGCAGTATTTTTTGCTATTGTAATAGCAGCTTGCAGATAAACTGCCAATTGCAACATCCACACAAAAAGACGTGCTTGCTCCCCCGTGAAATGTTTTTTAGCAAAAATAATCATCGCATTATAAAATGCTTTGACGTAGTTGAGGCTTCCTTTTTTAGTGCTTTCTCCTTTGTAATGAATGATCGTACTTTCTGGAAAGTAATAGTTTTTATAACCACCTTTTTGTATTCGGTAAGACAAATCAATATCCTCACCATACATAAAAAAAGTTTCATCCAATAAACCAACTTTATCTAAAACAGATCGACGCATAAACATAAATGCCCCGGCCAAAATATCTATTTCGTGGGTTTCATTTTGATCTAAATAACCGAGATGATATTGATTGAAGGTTTTGGATTTTGGAAATAAGCGAGACAATCCAGAAGTTTTGTAAAATGCCACCGCAGGGGTCGGAAAACCACGTTTTGATTCGGGCAGAAAATTTCCTGATCCGTCAATCATTTTCACACCCAATGCACCAGCTTCTGAATGTGTATCCATAAAATTAATACATTTTAAAAACGTATCTTCTTCTACGACCGTATCAGGATTGAGCAATAAAACATATTTACCTTTAGATTGGCGAATGGCTTGGTTGTTGGCAATAGAAAAACCTGGATTATGCTTGTTAGCAATCAAGTGTACTTCTGGAAATTTTTCTTGAACCATCATCACTGATTCATCTACCGAATTATTATCGACGACAAACACTTCTACCGACAAACCTTTAGCCGCTTTTCGGACAGACAATAGTGCCTGTTCTAAAAAGTATTTGACATTATAGTTAACAATAATTACGGATAATTGCATGTAGCGAAGTTAGTGAAAACACT
Source organism: Saprospiraceae bacterium (assembly GCA_020628085.1). Classification (GTDB taxonomy): domain Bacteria; phylum Bacteroidota; class Bacteroidia; order Chitinophagales; family Saprospiraceae; genus JAHDES01. The sequence goes on along the minus strand of JAHDFQ010000130.1, from coordinate 4,342 downwards.
TACACCTTTACGAGTAATTCAGCAGCTTTTTCGAGGGTTTCTTCTGTTTTAGCAAAACATAAACGGATCACTTTTTCATCTCGTTTGCTAGTATAAAAAACAGAAATCGGAATGGCTGCCACACCATATTCAGTAGTTAGACGCTTCGTAAAATCAATATCCGATTCATCACTAATGGCAGAATAATCGTACAATTGGAAATAAGTACCACTACAACTTAGAGGTTCAAATCGAGAAGTGGACATCGCTTGTTCGAAAAAATCTCTTTTTTGTTGATAAAAATATGGTAATGACAGGTATTCGTCTGGATTTTTCAAAAATTCTGCCATCGCATATTGGACAGGGGTATTGACCGAAAAAACATTAAATTGATGGACTTTTCTAAACTCCTTCATCAAGTGTTCGGAAGCAACGCAGTAGCCCATTTTCCAACCTGTGCTATGAAAGGTTTTCCCAAAAGAATAGGTTGCCAACGTTCGTTGAAATAATTGTGGGTATTTAAGCGCACTTTCGTGCAAAACGTCATCATAAATAAGGTGTTCATAAACTTCATCGCTCAATACCAACAGATCATATTTTTCTACTAAATCTTGTAGTGTCCGCATGTCCTTTGCACTCAAGATAGAACCCGTTGGATTGTGTGGTGTATTGACTACAATCATTTTAGTCTTTGGACTAACTAACTGTTCCAATTCTGTCCAATTAATATTATAATTGGGTGATTTAAGTTCGTAAGCAACTGGTTTTCCACCATTTAAGACCACCGAAGGCGCATAAGAATCGTAAGCAGGATCAACCAAAATAACTTCGTCACCTTGACGGATAAATGCTGCAATTACACAATAAATGGCCTGTGTAGCACCTGCTGTAATCGTAATTTCAGTTTCTGGATGTATTGAATTTTGGTAAAGCGTGTAAATCTTTTGCGCAAGTTGTTCTCTTAAAGGCATGGCACCAGCCATAGGTGCATATTGGTTCATACCTTTGTTCATATATTCGTTGACCAACTGAATTAATCGGGGAGAACAATCAAAATTTGGAAAACCCTGAGACAAGTTAATGGCCCGATGTTCATTGGCTAAACGGGACATGACCGTAAAAATTGTCGTACCAACATCAGGCAATTTAGATTGTATTTGCATGAATATTATAATTCTTTGCGTCCAAAACGATAGCCTACATGCAGTTGTCCATAAGGTAAAACAGATTCTGTTCCTCTACCAAGTCCTAGTCCCAAGTCCAAAAATACGCCTCTTTCAGATAAAATCTTATACCCTGCAAAAAAACCACCACCCACACTTTCACTAAATCCACCGACAAAAGCACCAATATGAAAGCGATCTGCACCCATGCGTGGATTGAAGTAATATTTTCCTTTTCCATAAAAAATACCTCCATCAAAAGCTGGTGAAAAAAGTAAATCTACTCCAACTTCAAAATCTCTATTAATAGGTTTTTGTATAGTTAATGGTATAACTTCAAATAGAATTAAAACTGGATTAGTAGAAACTTCAATTTGTGCATGTGCGGTTTGGAATATTCCTAAGAATAAAAAAATTAGAAAACTGTTTTTCATTGTTATGGTTTTATAAGTAGCTTACCTTTAAATTTAGTAAAGGCACTTAGTTAGAAAATTTCATTTAAAATGGAATGTCATCATTGTCATTCATACGAGATTGACGGGTAATGACGCCGCTACTATACGGATCATCAGCAGTTTGTGTATCGCCACCTAGCAAATCTTTAAAATTTGGATCTTCTCGATCCATAAATTTAGCATATTTATCCACGAATTTCAATTTGACTGTATCCAAAGCTCCGTTTCTGTGTTTGGCAACAATAACTTCGGCTGTTCCTTTCAATGATTGTCCCTCTTCGTCTTCCAAGATGGAGTAATACTCTGGACGATAAATAAAGGTAACAATATCAGCATCCTGCTCAATGGCGCCCGATTCCCGAAGATCAGATAATTGGGGTCGTTTCGTTCCTCCACGTGTTTCTACCGCACGACTTAACTGCGAAAGCGCAATCACAGGAACATTTAGTTCTTTGGCTAATCCTTTCAACGCCCTTGAAATTGAACTAATTTCTTGTTCTCGATTTCCACTTTTAGAACTATCACCTCCTGCCGTCATCAACTGCAAATAATCAATCATCACCATTTGAATATCGTGCTGCATTTTCAAACGACGACACTTGGCTCGTAATTCAAATATATTTAGACCTGGCGTATCATCAATATAAATAGGAGCTTCACTCATGGTTTCGATGGCACTTTGGAGTTGCTGCCATTCATAATCTTCCAACTGTCCTGTTCGGAGTTTACTACCTTCAATTTCAGCTTCTAGCGAAACTAAACGTTGCACCAATTGAATATTGGACATTTCCAAAGAGAAAAAGGCGACAGGTTTTTGAAATTGAAGTGCAGCATTTCGAGCAATTGCCAAAGTCAGAGAAGTCTTACCCATCCCTGGGCGAGCTGCCATAATGATTAAATCTGAAGGCTGCCAACCTGAGGTCAGACGATCCAAATCCGTAAATCCAGAAGGAACACCTGTCAATCCATCTTCCTTTTGCGCTAGTTGTTCTAGTTGTTTTTCTAAACGACTCGCTAGTGCCCCCATGCTTTCAAAACCACGACTTAGATTATTCTGCGTAATAGCAAACAATTCCTGCTCTGCTTTATCTAATAATTCAAAAACATCTGTTGTGTCTTCGTAAGCATCTTTAATGATGGTGGTTGAAGAACGAATCAATTCTCGTTGAATATGTTTTTGAGCGATGATCCGAGCATGGTACTCAATATTAGCGGCTGATGCTACTCGGTTGGTTAATTCTACTAAGAAAAATGGTCCACCAATTTTATCAATATCACCTCCTTTTTTGAGCTCTTCTGTAACCGTCAATAAATCAACAGGCTGCGACTTTTCAAACAAGCGCAGCATCGCTTTATAAATAGCTTGATGTGCATCAGAGTAAAAACTTTCAGATTGTAGAATATCCAATACGACTGTCAGCGCATCTTTATCCAACATAATCGCTCCCAACACGGCTTCCTCTAAAGGAAGTGCTTGTGGTTGCACCTTTCCCATTCCGATAGGTAACATATCTCCACCTGAATTAGTGGAACGCAATTGTGGATTTCGCTTAAATGATTTGCTTGAATCAGCCATAATTTTGATTTATTCTTAATGAAAAAATGCCACGCCTAAACGGCAGAAAAGCTCTTCAATGCAATTTTTTCTCATAGTTGATAATACTAAACTAAAGGTAGGATACAAAATCGTATGACTTTATAGAAATAGTATCAATAAAGTTGATCTTATCATAAAATAATCGTTTTCCTTGCAGAAAGGTGGATGTCAGAATTTCTTACCCTACACTTAGTTGTATTTTCTCTTTCACAAAGATAGATTTTATTTACAATATACAATAATTTGGTGGGATTTGCTGACTTACCAACAAATGTGTATAAGTATGGTCGAAAATGTGGAGAACTTGGGTTGTGTTTTTGAAACTCACTACTTTTTTCGGTTTTTATATATTAAATTTTAACTCATTAAAAATAAATATATTCAAAAACCACTATTATTCAATATTTTTAAAATAATTTTATCCGTTATCAACATAAAACAGATACATAGATGAATCTAATTTAAAAGACTCTTTTTTTATAAAATAGCATGTATTTAAATGTTGATAAGTCAGTCGAGCTGTTGAAATCTTTTCTATTTTTTTGATAAGTATCAAAACAGTAAAATAGTACTCTATAATTAATACATTATTTGTCTGATAAGTAATTGGTGAAGCTATTCAATGGTTGATTTTCAACTACAAAATTCATAATGTCCTCGTCTTGGCGAATGTTTCGACTCACGGTAGGAGACGCCTTTTTTTTATTTTTTGAAGAAACATCTACAATGTCAAGTGAAGTATCTGCTTTAGTATTGGTAATTAAAAGATTATTATTCATCGGAACAGGAATTTCTACATATTTAATCACTTCGACAGGCACATTTCGATAAACAATTTTTTCAATGTTTTTGATTTGTGTAATGGTATCCGTTTGATAAATATATTCAGGTTGGATTTTAGTTTGAACAATGGTGTTCTCTTCAATAACTGTATTTGGAAATAAGTAATGGACGCCCAACGCTAATAACAATAGTGCGGCGACCTGCCAAAGCGGAATGTTATAATTAAAAATATTCGTTCTTGCTGCCTTTTGTTGCCGAACGTGCGCCAGTATATTCGCTTTTACTCGATTAGATGGCTGAGTATGTGTTCGTTGTAAGGTCTCTGAAAGACGTTTTTCTATGGGTGATTTATCTTCTTTTTTCAT
>JAHDFQ010000004.1:25684-71261 GCA_020628085.1 Saprospiraceae bacterium | reverse complement strand
CAAAGGGAGTGTCGTTTCTTCATTGAAGCAAGGTATTTGTATAATCAAATACATGAATGCGATTGTAATCGGTTTAATTAAAAGCAGTCAGTTAAGTAGTCAGTCAAAATTATCCCAACTAAAGTATGGGGTTAAAACTTGTGCAAAAAAAATCTGCTGTCATAAAAAGAGTAAGTAATTGATCCCGAATCCTCGGGGTTACGAACCCTGTCCAACGCAAGCGGGTATTTTTGACGGTTCAATAGATTTGTTTTGCACTAATCTGCCCAACAGCAGGGGGTTTACTGACAAACCATTTAAGTGAAAGTTAAAGAATAAAAATAACTATAGTTTATTAAATCTGTGCCATCTGACGCAAATTATAGTATATTGTAAATGTGATAGCAGGATAAAAGAGTGATTTAAAAACGGGGTATACTTACGAAAAAGCATTATTTTTTCTCAAGTACTGTTATTTGCCTATTCGTTCAAGTGACATTAAAATTTATTGAATAGTTCTACCAAAGACAAATAGAGGTCTGTAAATGAGTGAATTAAAATGGAGCCTTATAACTTCAATCAATTCAATGCTAAAAAGGAAGAAGAGATAGAAGACGCGGTTTTATTACAAAATGTTTTTTAGATGAAAGGGAGTCAATTTGACAAACTTTCAAATAGTATTTGAATACCTTTTTCAATTATATTAGGCAATGTAGGTGCTTTTACGAAATTATTTGCCTGTCAGCCAGGTTGGCTATTTAAATATAAATGCTTACAGTTAAAGATTATTTCTGTACTAAAAAATTTGAAAAGGCACTTACACCATCATTAAATACAATTATGAATTTGCTATCAATTTTTCAACGAACTTTTTTAGTTAGTTAGTTTTATTCTTTAGTATATTACAACGTATTATAAGCATAAATGATACCATCAATAGCCTATTGGTAAATTATTTAGTTGAATTTTGAAGATTATTGTTGAAAACGAATATTCTACTTAATATATAAGTGATTAATGTTCTCGGAACAAGTATCAACAGCACTAGCACAAAGTTAGAGACATCGAAAAGATAGCTAAATAATTTTAGTAAACTAATTCCAATTATCATTCCCAAACCATAAACCAAATAATACTTAAAAGCATCTTCCTTACTTTGCTCTTTTTTAAACGTAAACTTAGAGTTGAGTACATAAGAAATAAATATTGCTATAAAATAAGTAACAATATATGTGGGGTATAGAGGAAGTTGATAAACCTCAAGTGTAATGTAAAATGATAATAATGAAAAAATTAGCATGACAACACCTACACCAACATATCTGAAAAAAGCGTATAATTCTTTCAAAATAAAATTTATCTGTCTTTATAGAAATCAAAAATATCGGCTATAATCTTTTGTTGTGCTTCATTTGTAAGTTCATAAAACAAGGGGAGTCTAAGTAGATTATCAGCAAACCGATCACAATTTGGTAGTGCTTCACCTGTATATTGATTTTCAAAAAACTTACTTTTATGCAAGGATAAATAATGAAAAACAGCATAGATCCCTCTATCTCTTAAATACTTTATCAATAAACTTCTTTCTTCTAAGGAGTTGCATGTGATATAAAATAGATGTCCATTTTGACTAGCATATTCTGGAATATGAGGAAGAGCTATTTTTTCAGAGGTAGCTAAAGGTAATAGTCCGTCATAGTAATTTTGCCAAATTTCTTTTCTTCTAGTCTGAATTTCTTCCATGTGTTCCAGCTGTGCATATAGAAAGGCAGCTAATATTTCAGAAGCTAAAAAAGATGAACCAATATCAACCCAGCCATATTTATTGACTTCTCCCCTAAAGAAAGCAGCTCTATTCGTTCCTTTTTCCCAGATAATTTCAGCACGCTTAGTAAACTGTTGCTCATTAACGACTAACAAGCCACCTTCGCCACAAATAATATTTTTAGTTTCATGGAAGGAGAACGTTCCAAGGTCACCAATTCCACCAAGTGGTTTTTCTTTATAGTAAGAGTCAATAGCTTGAGCAGCATCTTCCACTATAAATAATTTATATTTTTCTGCAATCGCTAAAACTTCATCCATATTACAAGCAACTCCAGCATAATGCACAACTACTATGGCTTTTGTTTTATGCGTAATTAATTTTTCAATACCAGATGAATCTATATTGGGGTTGTTTACGTAACTATCAGCAAATACTATTTTTGCACCTCTTAGTACAAAGGCATTGGCAGTGGAAACAAAAGTATAAGAAGGTATAATAACTTCATCACCAGGTTGAATTTTCATTAAAAGGGCTGACATCTCTAAAGCATCTGTACAAGATGTAGTAAACAAGGTCTTATTGAATTGAAACTTATCCTGAAAGAAAGCATGACATTTTTTGGTGAAATCATTATTTCCAGCCGTTCTGCCATTGTGTATAGTAGTGGAAATATAATAAAGTTCTTTTCCAGATAGATATGGCTTGTTAAATGGTATTTTCATGTTTTTAATGTATGAGCAAGTTGATAATATTTATGACATTGAAGTGGAAATTATTTTAAATATAAATATATAATCCCCAAATTTTGGAACGAAAAGTTGAGCTTTCAATCGTAATTCCTGTTTACAATACGTCGGTTATTCTAAAAAGATTGACAAATGATATTATTAATGTCCTTCGGACTAACAATATATCATATGAGATATTGTTAGTAGATGATTATTCTCCTAATCAAGATACTTGGACAAGTGTGCAAGATGTAACGAACACTTTCCAACATGTGAAAGGGATTCGATTGACTAGAAACTTTGGTCAGCAACCAGCTACTCTTTGCGGTTTATCGCTTTCAAAAGGAGATTATATTATTACGATGGACGATGACTACCAGCATGCCCCTGCTGATATTATGCGTTTATGGGAAAAGAGAGAGTATGATATTGTAATTGGACATTTAACTAAGAAAACACATGGTTTTTCAAGGCGAATGGCAAGTAAATTGAAGGGCTATTTCGATCATATTATTTTAGGAAAACCCAAGGGGATTCAACTTTCAGCATTTCGATTATTCAACAGAAGTGTTGTTGATGGAATGCTACAAATCAAGACACCCACTCCATTTATTCCAGCATTGATGTTTTATGTTTCGAAAAATGTCACTTCAGTAAAAATACCACACCACGAAAGAATGGAAGGCACCTCGGGTTATACCTTAGGTAAGATGCTAAAACTTTTTAGTTTTTTACTAATTAATAATTCTTCTTTATTACTTCAAATCATTGGAAATATTGGTCTGCTAATCGCAGGAGGGAGTTTGGTTTTTATCTTTATTGCTGTACTTCAATATTTTGTACTGGGTACAAGTGTAACTGGTTGGACATCTACAATTGTAGCTTTAGTCTTTTTTGGGGGTCTACAGCTCTTCACTTTAGGTATCATAGGAGAATATCTAATTCGAATTATCCGTAGTGTGGAAGAAAAACCTGCTTTTGTAGTGAAAACCATAGTAACTAAAGACAATGAGTTGGAAAGTGCAAACAAACATCAAACCGTAACAACTCGATAGTCTCATATAACAGTTAAAATAATCTTTTGAACCCAAAAAATAATAATATGGAAAAATTTAATTTTATTTCAGAGCATGCAAAGTTTGGTAAAAATGTCCAAATTGGACGATTTTGTATTGTGGAAGAAGGTGTATCAATAGGTAATAATGTCATCATAGAAGATTATGCTATGATTAAAAAAGGTGCCATAATAGGAGATGACTGCTTTATTGGGACTTATACAAAAATTGGTATTGAAGCTCGATTGGGTAAAGGTGTAAGAATGACAAGTTTTGGGGAGATTAGAGATAATTGTGTCGTTGGAGATTATTCTAGTTTTGGTAGTCGATGTACACTTTCAGCAGGAACAATTGTAGGATCTAATGTCATTGTAAAGTATGGGTTTGTTGCTACCGATACCCCTAAGATTGGTGAAAAAGAAAAATTGACTTGTGTGTTAAAAGACAATTCAAAATATGGTGCTGCGGTTGTTATTTTACCTGGAGTTACCGTTGGTGAAAACAGTGAAATTGGAGCTTGTTCGCAGGTGAGAAAGAATGTTCCTGATAATGAAATTTGGTATGGATTGCCCGCTAAGTTATATAAGAAAATTACAATATAATTAAATGTCAAAGTCCATAGAATTAAAACTAAAAGATTGGGAGTCCTCTTTTTTTAACAAAAAATATTATGCTCTAGTATTTAAAGAGCATTTGAATGAGGTAGACTGCTCACACGCATTGAAGCAAATGCTATCATCAGAGGATTTTGATTTGATTGAATGTAACTTAGATTTGTGTCATATTAAGATGGCCAAAGTATTAGAAAAGTACCATTTTCAATTGGTTGATTCTAGGATAACATTCGTTACAAAGATTAATAGAGCAGAAGGAGCTTTTGACCATCCAAACACCTATAAGGAATACAATATTCGGTATGCTATGGCTACGGATCTGCCTGTTATAGTAGAAATGACACATCGATTTTTAACTTGGAATAGTAACTTTGTATCTAGATATAAGGATTTAGATTTTTTTGATGAAAAGGATGCTGAACGCTACTTTGAAACATGGATTAATTATTCCATTAACTCTAAAAATGCACACACTGCTGTTTTAGAATTTGAAAGTGAAGTTGTTGGTTTTTTTATATTTGAACAAAAGGAAGATTATAAAGAAACACCACTCTATAAAGGGATTTTGTGCGCTATAGAAAAAGCACATCAGGGTAAAAAATTACATTTAGCTCTACAATCCTTTTTATTTAATGATTTTGTATCTAATGAGTTTTACTTGGATAATACCACTCAATTATCCAACTATGCTGTCGTTAAAAATCATATCCGATCTGATCGAAATTTGAGTAAAATGTCTCTGACATTTCTACTCTCAAAACAAGAATCTTAGATGAAATCAACGGATACTACAATCAAAATTGAACAGGAAATTACGGGTATCAAACAGCAACTTGGCCAGTACAAAAAAGAAGGTAAATCTATTTTTATATCCTCCTCTTTTCAATCTCATAGTATTCCACTATTACACATTATCAGTACAATAGATGAAAATATACCTGTTTATTTTCTAAATACTGGATTTCACTTTCCAGAAACGATTGCTTTTAAAAATCAAGTAGCCACTAGGCTGGGAATTAAAGTAATCGATTTAGAATCACCAATCAGTAAAATAGAACAAAAAAATACAGGAGGTAAATTTCACTTCACTTCGAAGCCAGATCATTGCTGTTATTTGAACAAAGTATTACCCCTAGAACCAATTATTGCACAGTATGATATTTGGATAAGTGGATTGCGGAGAGATCAAAACACGCATAGATCAGGACTTTCTAAAGAAGATGACTCAAGAAGTGATATTCTCAAATATTATCCTATGTTAGAATGGGATAAAAGAATGATTTGGCAATATATTCATCAATATGATTTACCTCAACATCCTTTATATGATTTGGCAGGTGGTAGTATAGGTTGTGAACCTTGCACTTCTTTTATAGAATTTGGAGAAAGTCGTTCTGGGCGTTGGGAAGGATTAGATAAAACAGAATGTGGGTTGCATACATAAATAGATTCAAATGAAAGTATTAGTAACAGGTGGTGCAGGCTATTTAGGTTATAGTTTAATTGAGCGTTTGGAACAAAGGGCAGAAATAAGCCAAATTATTATTTACGATAATTTAAGTGCCAATTCGTATCCTTTTTTTCTTACTCAACTGAATAAATCCCAAAAAATAAAATTTATTAATGGAGATATACTGGATAACAGAAAACTAGGAGAATCGCTAAAAGGCATAGATACTGTTTTTCACTTGGCAGCTAAAACTTCAGAACCTGATCGGGATATTGACGCTCATTTTTTTGAACAAACCAATACTTGGGGTACGGCAGTACTCATTAATGAAGCGATTAAGCAACAGGTAAAATCTATTGTTTATGCTTCAAGTATATACGTTTACGGATATAGCGAAGAGGCTGCCGCTCTTAAAGATACTCCTAGTCCAAAGTCTTTTTATGGCATTTCTAAATGGCGAGGTGAACAACAGCTCGATATTGGTAGCGATATAAGTATTTATAATATCCGAATTGGAAATATCTATGGTGTAAATCCTTGTGTTCGTTTCAATACAATTATCAATAAATTGATGTTCGAGGCACACTATGGAAATACCATTTCTGTCTTTGGTGATGGTCATCAAGTGCGACCTTTTATAAGAGTTACAGATGCAGCAGAATCTTTACTTCGTCCGTTAGATTCCGATTTTAGTGCGGGGACTCATACTGCTGTAAAGCATCACTTTTCTGTATTAGAAATTATTGAATACTTAAAAGAAATCTATCCTAAACTTCAATATGTTTTTGTTAATAAACATATAAAAATGGGAAGTATTAGAGTACATATAGGTGAAGAAAATTTAAATATCATTAATAATGTTAATGTATTTAAGCAAGAGTTATTGAATATTAAAAATAATTTAATATAAATAAGCAAAAAATGACCACTACAAACAAGGACATAAATTTTTTAAAAGAATTTTTTTCTAATAATAACTACCAGTTAAAAAATAATAAGTATTACTTTTTAGCATTGGAAGAAGAGGAATACGAAAAAGATTATCTAAATAAGTTAAAAGGAATTTTAAAAAAGAACCATAAAATATATCGGTTTTTGATTGATTTATTTAGCCCTATTTACACGGTTCCATCTAAACGACATTTGAAGCAGTTTTTAGACAAACACCTACAGTCAGAAAATACGGTTGCTCTAAATATAGGGAGTGGAAATTCATACATTTCAGACAAGGTAATAAATTGCGATATTTTTGCCTACGATAATGTTGATATTGTCTGTGATATAGCAGCCTTACCTTTTGAAGATAATTCAATAGATATAGTCGTTAATATTGCTGTATTGGAACATGTTCCAAACCCAGAAAAGGTAGTGCAAGAAATAAGAAGAGTACTCAAAAAAGGAGGTAAGGTTTATTCCTTATTTCCATTTATGCAGGGATTCCATGCTTCACCATATGATTTTTCACGTAGAACAATTGAAGGTATCAAAGTTTTATACAGCGATTACGAACTAGAAGAAGTAAAAGGACTAGGAGGACCAACTGGGGGCTTTTTATGGATTTTTCAAGAGTGGGTTGCCATGGTATTATCATTTGGAATAAAGCCTCTGTATAAGTTGATATTTTTTATTTTAATGATACTTACATTTCCCATTAAATTTATAGATATATTACTACGTTATCATCCGATGGCCAATAACATTTCTTCTTCCTTCACATTAGTAGCTACTAAGAAGTAATTAGTGCGTTCTACATCAAATTATATAAAATGGTTGAGTTAATAGCGAAATATTACGAATCAAAAATAGATCAACTTTATGCGGATGATAAAGTTCGAGAAACTATTTTGAATACTGTTATAGGTCAAAGAGTTAGTCGTAAAGAAAATAATGAACGTAAGATATTTGACCGAACCTTTAATGCATATCTTGAAGAAGCTAAAATATCAGTTTCATTATTAGATCATAAAAAAGTTGATAAAAAAATACCCATTTTAGAAGTTGGAGGAGGGGTAGGATTAACCTATGCTTTTTTACAACAAGCGGGTTATAATATTTATGCACTAGAACCTTCTGATTCAGGATTTAATAACTATTTTGATGCTGGCAAAGAGCTATTTAGAGTGCTTGGTGTGTCTGCTGATAGATGGTATAATTATTTAGGTCAGGATGCACATAAAATAAATCAAATATTTGACTTCATATTTTCTAATAATGTTTTAGAACATATTCCTGCTTTAGAAGAAACCCTTGCTGGTTTGCAAAAAGTATTGTCTGATGGTGGAGAAATGGTACATAATACGGTCAATTATAATGTGCCTTATGAACCTCATTTTGGAATCATGCTTATCCCATTTTTTCCAAGATCAACACAAAAATTAAAACCAGAGTTGGTTCATAATGAGATGTGGAAAGGTTTAAATTTCATAACAACAGGTAGCCTTAGAAAAATGAGTTCAAACTTAAATCTAGATATACAATTTAAGAAAAATATTTTTTTTAATGCACTGAATCGTGTACTAACAGATCCAGGGTTTGCAAGCAGACATAAAAACTTAATTCCAATAGTAAAAGTCTTGAAAACAACACGATTGTTAAATTTATTTAAGTTACTGCCAATTAGTCTTTCAACTCCTATAATTTTCACCTTAAAGAAAAAATAATTTCCTAATTTCTTTTTTTCTTTGACTTGAACTGCTCTAGTTGTTTATTTCTATTTCTGAGAGCTTTATTTATTTTTTGCTGATTACTGTTAGTTTTCATAATTTTTGTGTAAAACTCTTCTTCTACTTGCATGATTTTGTTTTTGTCTTTAAAATTATACGGATTTAAAAAATTATCTTTTAATACACTAGTAGAAAACGTCTGCCGACTATTTATCAGGTGGTAAGATGTATTGAAACCAGCAAAAGAGACGGTAAAGTTGGCACGTTCATCAGGAACAATAAAAGCATCAAAGAAATATTTTGTTTCCTTACCTTTTGTTTTCTTTTTTAGTTTATTGATTAAATAATATTCCTTAAAATCTCCAAAATCTAAAATGGTGACCAGTCGTTTCTTTTTTTGATTGACAGCACCCACTATTTTAAGTAGTCCATTCTCTTGGAACATATAGTATTCTACTAATTGATCAAGAGCAGGGGAGTTAGGTTTTATTTTCACCTTATCTGGACTCAATTTTATATTTAGCACTTTTTCAAAATTCAGATGACCTGAAATGTTCTTTTCATAAGAACTATTGTAGATTTTATGTATGGATAGACTTTTCATGAAACTAGCATCCAACTGAGGTTTACTGTATAAATCTCCAGAAATATTATTAAATAAAGCTCGAGTTTTTAAAAACCCTAAGTTTTTTATGTATTGAGAGTTTGCATTTTTATAAAAACCACTAAAACAAAACAAAAGCAGTAGTGCATAACTATAATAAAATACCTTTTTTTTGTAGAAAATCTGAACAAGTGCAGTGTAAATAGATATCCAGAAAAATATAGAATAAAACTTATAACGAATGATCGTTGTTTCAAAAAACTGATCGGGTTTATCATTAATTAATCCAGCTAACATACAAAGTAATAAAAAGTAAATAGCAGCTCCAAAAACAGGATATAATCGAGTAGAGAGAGATTTACTTTTATACAAAAATGCAATAATCAAAATTATACCGATGATTCCAAAAGTGAAATTTAGGTAGTTGTTGTGTTCAATTGGCACATATCGAGATGAGAAAAAACCACCAAGAACTTGAAGGCAATAAGCAGCAATCGAACCTATTTTACTTATAAAGTTTACGGAAACTTCATCTTTTAACAAACTACTAGTTCTGTTATTTTCTAAAACTCCACTGAGTGTAAACGAGTAGAATAAAATAAAGAAAAGAATACTAGCACCTGAAAATAGACCGATTGTTTTGAGCGTGATTTTATCGTGTTGATACAATAAAAACATGATAATAGCCAAAGGAATCATCACCAAAAATCCCCCACCACTCCTAAAAAAAAGTATAAAAAGTAAGAAAAGTGCAGGGAGATACTTTTGTCTTATAAGACAATAAAAGAACAATAATAAAACGATATAGACGGTACCATGTGCAATGATTGCTACTGTCCAGAAATTGATATGATGTACTTGTAAAAGTATCAGTAATATAGGGAGAATGAAGAGTATTTTATCTTTAAAATATAGTAAATAGATGGTTATACATGTACATATCATCGCAATATTAGAAAAAATCATAATATAGCCTAAATGAATGTAGCCAACAGTATAATAGCCTACAAGTGTAGCCAGTCTACCTATTATTTTAGGATGAGGCCAGTGCGACTTCATAACTAGATAGTTAAACTTGTCCAGAAAGGAGTCAGCCTGTAACCAGAAATCTTCAAATTGCTTATGAAACACGATAAAATCATCTTTGATTCCTAGACTATTAATTGGTCCAGAAAAGATACCCTTAATAAATATTACTGCTAGTATAATAGATATAATGGCGACAGCTATCTTTATAAGATTATCTATATGTTTCACTTAAATTAAAATTATTTTAAAGATGATGACTTATTCCAACAACCGAACAATTTGATTTTCTCGATCCATAAATATGTTAAACTTTTGAGATACATTTTTATCGAGATCGAAAATTTCAAGCATGTAACTACTAGCAGTTGAGGTTGAACCAGGCAATTTACATGCAAGTGTATTCATATTAGTTGTTACTTTGGATTCTCTATCATTAATGTATACGGCAATATTGTCGGATACGTTTTCAATTCGTAATACGAGTTTTTTACTGCTATTGATGCGCATATTTTTAATGATAATATTATTTGTTTCCTCAATAGTCTTTAAACAAGCTTGATTGCAGATTAATCCATAGTAACTAGCTGACTTTATAGCATATGTATTGAGTAAACCTGCAACTTGATTGGGAGTACTTGTATTACACCAATTGCTATCAATTGGAATTTTGAGATGATTCCTTCCTTTTTGAATCTTCACTTTTTTCAAGAGTTGACTATTTAATGATAATTCAAGGCTTGTTTGTTTATCTTTATATTTGACATTAGGATTGGTATAAAAAGTTAAAAATAGATAGTTGTAGTTACCTTCATCTAATGTAACATTGAATTTAGGAGTAGTCCAATTTTGATTGTTCTTTGGATAAAAACCAAATTTATTTGGATATGGATTCATCTTCTCTAAGTCCACGCAATTGGATAGCCTAGGTCTTTTAAGATCAAATTCTTCTTTATATCCATTTATTTTTATCAGTTGCATTTCATTTTTTTGATCTTCTTTATTTTCTGCAATAATATTATAATCTATGACTTCTAAAATAGGGTTGAAATATCCTCTAGATATAAGATAGTCATCAAGAATGATATAGTGATCTTCGCCGTTGATGAGTTCGTCAAAGCTATATCTTACGTTATTTGTAAAATGACGATTATACTTTAATGCTACTTGAGGGGCTTGTCTATAAGCATTTCCGAAGATTTTTGCATTCTGTGGAAGACTATTTAATTTCCGATAAAATTCATTATGGATAGAACTCGGGGCGGAGGTTGTGATAATCTCTGTCGTTTTATTAAAACTTTTTAATCCAATGAAACAACTAATGAATATTCCTACGGAAGTAATCGTTGCGATAACCACATAGGATTTTAGTTTATCTTTATTTAACTCGATTAGGGTTTGAGTTGTGATTGCTATTAAATAAGTATTCATTATGAATGCAGGAAGCAATCGTCTAAATTTTCCATAATCATCTACTTTATTGGTAGGTGTAATCGCCATCCACCAAACAAAATATCCCCAAATGAGAAGAAATATAAAAATAATTATAGGGAAACTGTTCTTTTTTAGAAATCCTTTGAAATGAAAAAATACGGTTAAGAAAGAAGGAATAATAAAATAAAGTAGTAGTATTTTTGTACTAATGTAAAGATTACTAGCGGTGATATTCAAGTGATTCATGAATTTGCTAGAAGATTCTCCAAGGTTTTCGGTAACCTTCTGTTCGGTGACCGTCACTTTTGAAGCGACTCCTGCTTGTGATGATATGGCTGAACTTTGATAAGTCCACCACTTAATATATTGATCAAACCCCATCAAATATATTTTCCATAATTCATAGGAAGCTATAGGGATCAATATTCCTAATAACGTATATAAAAAACGCCAATCTATTTGTTTATTTTTAATCGTTTGATATAATATTCCGCCTGCAAAAGCAGGAAGTGTAATTAGTGCAACTGTTTTAGTAAGTATAGACAGACCAATAAAGACTCCCATAAATAGATAAGGAGCGTTTTTACGAGAAGTGGAGTCTTGTTCTGTAATTCTTATCCATTGTAAAAGTGCAAGTACTGTGAAAAAATAAGTAATAACTTCTCCCCATCCTTTTAAACCTACATGAAAAAAATCTGGTATAAATAAAAATAAAGGGATGATGAATAAATTTTCACGATGTATACTTGGTGTCAGTTTGACGACTAATTTCCAAGAGATCAACACGAATATAAAAGTATATATCGCTGAGGGTAATAACGCTGTAAAATAGCTTACTCCCCCTATCCACATAAAGAATGCAGCAGGCATTTGAAGAGTAAATCGGGTTTGTATGCCGTGATAGAAATATTGTTCAAAATAATAAGAATAGTACTTACCAAACAAAACAAGGTTTTTTGCAGGCAATAAATTCATTGCACCATCAAATGAAGGTGTGAGGTATATGATTCGAGAACAAATAAATAAAATAAATAAGAGTAAAATCTTATCTAATAGATTGAGATTAGAGAAAGTTGTTCTGACCGTATTCAATAGTGTTTTCATATACTAAAGTTACTCTTGTATCGTAATAAATTGATTGGCCTTTACTTTTTTTAGCACAGTTACCTTTCCAGAAGGCCAAAATACCGTTACTTTTGCTTTTTTAGAATTACCCAAACCAACGTGAAAAGGTAAATCACTTACACCTAACTTAGCATTAGCACTAAATTTTTGTTGATATTGTTGTTGATCACCAAATTCTACTAGTATTCTTGTTCCCCATGCCTGTGTATTGGAAACGGTACTTTTTAAATTTATTTGTAAAAAATTACCCTTATTTATAGTAGTATTTTGAAGAAGTTGATTCGAACCACTACTTTTACGATGTCCATTATGAATAAAAATATCTAGTTTTCCGTCATTATTGTTGTCAAAACAAACGGCTCCATTGCTCTCTCCTTTGGATAAACCATCTAAGATAGATGCTCCAAATTGAATGGTAGGAATCTGCTCTAATGTTTTAATAGAATCTCTTTTCGTAATTGCATTAATTCTAAAAAATTCTTTCTTACCATTGTTGAGGTACAGCGCATTAGGTGGTATTGGCTTTTTTAAATTCGTATTAATGATATAGATATCAATAAAACCATCATTATTAAAATCACCTGTAACTGCATCCCCTCCTTTAGCATTAAATTCGATTCCTGTTGGTGTTCTGATAAATGAATGACCTGTATTTTCGAATAATACGGTAGTTTTCTTTTTAGATAAAAGGTAAAGCAAATCCAAATCTCCATCATTATCAAAGTCTAAAGGAACTATTCTTTTGACAACACTTGCTGAAATAACATCAAAATTTTCAGTTTCATCTATCAATTGTAAATCGGGTGTTACTTTAAAGATACTTCCTGATTGATTTCCTCCTCTATCTAGAATAAGGTATCTATCTTTGGAATTAAACAGGTTAGCTAAGGTGAAATATGTAGTATTAAGGTTTTCAATACCTGAATGAATAACTTCATACTGATTTAGTAAAGAAGAATTCTTTGTTTTCCCTAAAATGATTTTATTTACATTTTTAGAGTTGCTTCCCGTTCCATAGTTCATGTAAGACATGTCCATTATGCCATCTTGATTAAAATCTAATGGAATAATTAGGCGACCACGTCCCCAGTTATCTAAGAGAATACTATCCGTAAGGGGAGTTTCTTCAAATTTATTTGAAGGAGTAAAATTAAAGAAATTATTTCCTTCACCTTTCCCTTTCCCTTTTCTACTACCAATAGACACAGCTAATTCTGGTTTGTAATCATTATTCAAATCAATAAAACTAACTCCATGATTATCTTTTTTATGATTTAAAGTATCCAAAGGAGTAAAGCTTTTTCCTTCGTTATTAATATATACCTGAATATAATTATGATTAGATACTACTAAATCCATCCAACTGTCTTGATTAAAGTCACCTGCTGCGGCGGCAAAAGTCATATTTCTGTTACTGACAGATTTTGTGTCTGTGACATCTTCAAATGTTGGTACTAATAAGTGTCCTTTTGCTGGCATCACACATTTAGAGCAACTTATTGAACAGAGACCAACAACCAAGAGTACTACTTGATGTACAAACGGTATTGATAAGCTGATATTTGAGATATGATTCGTTTTTTTCATTTTCCTATATCATCTTTTTAACTCTTTTTTTATAGTATATTCATTGTATAAAGCTTTCGTTAATATCTTTGAACCTTCAAAGGTTAAGTGCGCTCGGTCGAAAGAATATTCTAGTTGATATAAATTAGGATACTTGATAGGATTGGCAACATTCACATAATTAGATTCTGGTAGTACTAGAAGATGCTTATATACATCCTCGTAATAACTTGCAGGAGCTTTAGGAAGCAACATAAAATATAAATCTATATTTTTATTTTTTGCAGTCTTGATAAGCTGCTTGAGTTCATCAACATGATGATTAACAATTTCATCATAACTATACTCTTTTTGAAAAGCTTCTTTTGCTCCTTTTCTTCTTATATTCAATATTGAAGTGTTCTTCAGGAACTGATTTCTTCTTTTGATTAGTTTTGGATTTTGACTTCCAATTTTTAGAGGAGCATACCCATGATTAGTTTTAATAGAAGGTATATTTTGCGCTGGAGAGAAGCCTATTAATTGTTTGATTTGAGTTTGTAATAAATTAATTTTTAAAAGGTATTTCAGGTAGAGTATCGTATATTCAAAACCAGAATTTATTTTATTTATAACGTTTGTCTTTTTACTGTATATGTTTTTCAATTGGATGAAAAAAGCATAACTATCATAGTAATATATACCTCTTACAGAATTTCGGTTTCTACCTTCAGGAACTGCAAAAGTAGGGCATTCTATAAATATTTCTTTAGCATTAAAATCAGAATTATTTATAAGAATTTTGAGTACTCTAAGATTTTCTAAACTACTTGAACCAGGAACACTAATATTAAAAGATTGATTTTTTTTATTGTTGAGACGATCAAATACTTCTGGAATAATTCCATTTCCAACCCTGCTTGATCCTATGAAATAAGTTGAATAATTATGAGTTGTTTTATCCAAGTATGAAAACTTGGCACGAAATCGGTCATTTCCCCAATATTCAGGTAGCAACAACCCCGGGATTTGTAATATGAATAGCAGAAAGGCTAAAAATAAAATGATATATAGAAGGAATCGTTTCATTAAAACTGAAAATATATAAACTCAGTAGCATCACTAAAATGGTAAATAATAGTTATGCTTAGAATAGTGTAAATAAAATATCTTAGCCATTGGTTTTGAGGCATTCTTTCAAGTCCGTGAAGCCTTCTTCGTTGTGCCCATTCTACTATAATTAAAACCATAATAAAGCTACATACAATACTTATAGAAATATGATTTGAAAGATGAACTGTGTTGGTTTTATGAATACTATATGGGTTAAATAAATTCGATAAATATGTAATGGCATGACTAATTGATTCTGCCCGAAAGAAAATCCATGCTAAGCAGGTCAATGTAAACGTGGTCAAAATAGAATAAAGTTCCGAAAAAGGCGGTAAGATGGAATCTTTGGAAATCATATCTAAATTTTTTCGATTTGAACCAGCAATCAGAGAAGGTAAAAAATAAAGTGCATTTAAACCTCCCCAAACAATAAATGTCCAGTTAGCACCATGCCAAAAGCCACTCACCAAAAATATGATAAATACATTACGAATCGTTTTTTGTAATGAACCACGACTACCACCTAACGGAAAATATAAATAATCCTTAAACCAAGAGGATAAGGATATATGCCAACGTCTCCAAAATTCAGCAATATCTCTTGAAAAATAAGGATATGCAAAGTTGCGCATTAATTTGAATCCAAATAGCTTGGCCACTCCTATGGCTATATCTGTATATCCAGAAAAATCACCGTAAATTTGAAATGCAAATAAGACTGCTCCTAAAAATAGGACAGGATTGGAGTATTGGGTTGGGTCTGCGAAAATCTGATCTACAAAAGGCGCACAGTTGTCTGCAATAACAATTTTTTTGAAGAAACCCCATAAAATCTGCCTACAACCGTCTATGCTTTCTGTATAATTAAACTTCTTCTTGGTATAAAATTGAGGCAGAAACTGTTTTGCTCGTTCGATAGGTCCTGCTACAAGTTGAGGAAAAAATGCAACATAGGCAAAAAATGCAAAAGGGTCTGTGCTAGCTTCAATTTCTTTTTTATATACATCTATAGTATAACTAAGCGTCTGAAAAGTATAGAAACTGATACCTACTGGTAAGATAATCTGTAACGTCCATAAGTTCGTTTCAATTCCTACTGTTGTTATCAGTTGTTCAAAAGAATCAATAAAGAAATTAAAATACTTGAAAAAACCAAGGCATCCGAGATTGACGAGTACACTAAGATAGAGGAGTAGCTTACGTTTATTTATAGATGGTTCAATGGATAATTGTCGCCCTATTGTATAATCTAAAACGCTACTAAAAATAATAAGTCCTAAAAAACGCCAATCCCAACATCCATAGAAAATATAACTTGCTACAATCAATAAAGCATTTTGAAGTTTAATACTTTTAGCACAAACGAACCAAAATAATATAAAGACTATGGGAAGAAATAGTAAGAATTCAATGGAATTGAAAATCATAATAGGGTAGGACTAGTTATATAATCCGTTCAAAAGAAGATCATTTAACTTACTAGAAACTCTCTTAAGATATGGAGTAGTTTTTAGTAAATGAATGGACTGAACAGTATGTACTTTTACAGTCCATACTGTTCAGTATCTTAAAGAAAAGAAGGCGTATTTGAGAAAGTCAAATATGTATAAACTTCAGATGATATTATTTTTTATTTTTTCTTAATCTTCTGTCGTATGCTGCCTTTTGGCGATATTTTTTCATCCCTAATATTTCCATATACTCCTCGTTTCTTTTTTTTCTCCAATTGTCTAGAGCCGCAGTGTCGTTTTTGGGCAATTTAGCTCTTAGCTTAAAATATTTATTTTGAGCAGCTTTAAACTCTTTAAGTTCTGCATTACTCAGACCAAGTGCTTCCTGTAATCCAGCAAAATAAGGGTTTTTATCTTTTGATTTGACTACCTTTTTAGGAGTTTGCTTACCCTTTTTATTGCCTTTTTTATTGGCAGGCTTTGTATTTTTTTCAGTTTTAGGTTTTTGTATTGTTGCAGCTGGCTTTTTATCATTTGAGCAGGCTGTAAATAAGAATATTAGAGTAAAACAAAACAATATATGTCTCATGATTTTATTTAATTTAGTTGTTTATAAATTTTTAATTTTTTTGTATCCAATGGTTTTTTCTATTTCGAAGTCAAGATATTTATTGACATATTTTAGGTCAGTATCAGAATACGTGTCTAAATATTTTTTTTCGAGGTAAAATGCTTTTCGATTGAATTTCTTTTTTGGGTTTTTACCATGATAGCCTTGATCTATAATTACTTCACTCTTACGCTTTAATTGATAAGTGGATTCTATATCATTCAAAATAGAAGAAGAATCTTCTAATAAATCTTCATATTTAATGGCTTTATAATGTTCGCAACAGTTTTTTAGTCTTATATAATAGTCATTTTTTAAGTTCCTAAGCTGCATTACATTCTCAAAGCGTTCCTTCGTTTTGGGATGTCTTTCTTGTAACATTTCTTCCTCATCCGTTACAGGAAATTTGTCGAGTTGTTTGGCTCTTTCAGTATAGCCTTTTCCTTTATAACAAACCCATTCTCTTTTTATGAAATCTGAAAATTCTAAGAAAAAAAGTTGTGGTGCATGGTGCGGCTTATTATTCATCGATACTAACCAAGAGTAAGGATCTTTGAAGAGACATAAGAATAGTGTTTGTTCTGTATCCTCTCTTTGAATACGTCGCAAATTTACAAATCCATGTTTCCACCCATATTTGAACCCAACTTCTACATTTTCAAAGTTAGATTCAATTAATTTCTTTAAAAAATTTGTCCCTGAATTTCGTTCTCCAAAAACTTGAATGTAAGTAATTGGCTTGGGTTCTTCGTTTTTTTTTGTTAGATCAATTTGATAATTTTTTTTTTCTATCTTAGTATTAAACTGCTCTAATGCAAAATCATATAATTGACAATCATATTTGTTGATTTTTTGAATTAACTTAATAATATTATCATCAATAGATAAAGCCTTTTTACTAGTATTATTCTTATTTCTTACAGGAAAAACATCATTAAATTGAAGCCATTCTGGCGCTTCATTTTGAAGCATTAATACTGACAGATCAATGTGTTCTAAAATACCAAAACAACCAAATTCAAAAAGTAAATTATACTTTGCTATTTTTAAAACGTTGTCCCAACCTGCTGCTTTTGGATGTTTAACACCAGATATATATTTTGTTTGAATATTTGATATTTTAAATATTAAGTCTTCAAGTTTAGATTGAGGGAGATCATTTAAAGAAATACCTTTGCAACCCTCATAACCTAATGTATAATAAAAGAAATTATAATGTGATATAAATCGTGCAATTGGTTCTCTTAATATTGTATATGAAAAGGGGTTTTTAATATCTAACCTTTCTTTATCTTGTATGCCATGATGCGAGTGATTTGCTAGTACTTTGAGTGGCTGCTTACGAAGTATAGCTATTTTATCTTTACTTAATTGAGATATATTTTTATCATTATCTAAGTCGTTGAATCCAGGAATATATATCAAGGCTTTATCTATATCATTAGCTAAAGCCGCATCGTTAATATATTTTCTAAAGCTAGTCCCCCCACATTTTGGAATATGCGTGAATATAAAACTACGATATTGTTTTTCCTTATTTTGCATAAGTTAGGTCTCTTTAATTCAATTCTTTTATCTGTTCTGCAATTTGACTTAAGTTTGATTTATGTTTATCTAAGAATTTTTTGAAATTCACTTCTTGATAGCGTTTAAAACCAGAACTCGTATCTGTACCAGAAGTTCCACCTTCATCATGATAAATGACACTTAGTGGGGTTACGACAGTTTGAATATTATGTTCCCAAGCTGTATAGCAATAATCACTGTCTTCACAATAACAAGGGTGAAATTGTAGATCAAAAACTCCTATTTTATTGATAGTGGATCGCTTAATATACATAGAACAGCCAGAAACGTAGCCTACAGCTGTTTGCTGACTGTATTCTGGTTTGTTGGGATTCTCATCCCACTTTCCAATATTTCGTCCAGATCCATTTTCATATAACTCAGATCCAAACTCTTGAAGTCTTCCATCTGGATACATAATTTTGGAACCAGATATCCCGATTTCACTAGAAGAGTAGGCTGCTTTGTACAGACCAATCAACCAATTGGGAGTAACATAAGTATCATTATTTAATAGTACAACATCATTATCTGGATATTGCATCATCATTTGATTGTTCGGAATCACAAACACATCATTATCTTTTGATAAGACAGGAATTATCTTCGGATTGATCTTAGCAGCCGCTTCTAAATAAGCTTGTGTACCGTCTTCACATCCATTAGAGTGGACAATAATTTTATAATATGGATAATTGGTATTTCCTTCTACCGATTCAATACAACGTTTTAATAGTTCTAGTCTATTCCAAGTAACGATACAGATTGAAATTTCGGGCAGAATAGATGACATCATGCGCTGCTTCACCGTTTCAGATCCTACAAGTCCATGCAGTTTGTGCTGTGCATTTTTGGTCATGGTATCAAAATCAAACTCTCGCTTTAATGCTCTCGCCGCTAGATTTGCCATTTCATCAAAATCATCTGTGATCAAACCATCATTGATGTTTTCCAGTTCGATACCCTCATTACCAATTGCATTCGTAATAACAGGTGTCATATAAGAGATAGATTCACAAATTTTACCTTTAATGCCTGCACCTGCTAAAAGTGGAGAAATAGTAGCGAAACTATTGTCATATAAGGCGTCCATGTCTTCTTCTTCTATAAATCCTTTATAGATAACGCCAGGTAGCTTTCCTAAGTCTTGAATTTCTTCGGGCGCATTGGCACCTGCAATAGTCAACGTTGCATCAGGAACTTGTTGACGTATTTTAGGAAGTATGTCATTTACCAGTAGTTTGACTGCCGAAATATTAGGATAATGATTGAATCCGCCAATAAATAATAAATTATTATTATTCGTATCTTCAAAATTATCTTTTACATGTTCGTGAATGTTTGAAACCACTCGTACGTCCGCATCAGGGAGTTCTGCTATGATTGCCTTTTTATCATTTTCTGTAACTGCCCATACAATGTCTGCATTTCTATAAGATTCCAATTCTCGTTTTTTATTCGCATCCACAGTCTCCTGAGTCAATCCTTCCCAAATACCAAGAGAACGTGTTTCTCTAACCCAATGTACGTCTACAGAGTCTACTACAATTTTAGCATCAGGATATAGTTGTGTGAAACGATTGGCATCAAAATAGGTATAATACCAAGCATAAATAATCGTATCGATATGATGAACTCTACGTCTGATTTGATTATAATCAGTTGTTCGTAAGACTATAACCCCTACTTCAGATAATTTTTGGATATATTTTTCAGGCATAGATCCTCTAGTAAATGCATACACATCACAATCCTGTGCAAGTAATTCTAGCATTCGTGTGGCACGTTTACCTCCACTTGAAGTATCGTAATCGGGTAGGTTTGGAGAGATATACAATACTTTTGGTCTTGGAAAAAGCCCATTAATAGTACCAGCACCATGAGTTTGAATAACATCTTTTTGGACGGGTTCTATAGGACTAGATGCAATAGATTCTATTGTTTCTGGTTGCTGTATTGCAGCGGTGACGGTTGCGTTTTCTGAACTTATAACAGCCGATCCATTATTACTTCCAGCAATTAGTTTTTTAAGATTGGCGGCAATTTGCTCAGGACTTTCATTCGTGAGTGCTTTTCTTAAAGTACTAATATTTTTAGCATTGACATTCTTCAAAAATGCACCTGGTTTGCTAATCCCGTTGTTGAAAAACTGCATCCATAACCACATTTGTGATTGATTAAATGGTTTATTTTTATATATTTTATCATATACCCATCTAAAAGGAGAGGTTACTGCCCAACCAGTTTTGAAGCTAACGGAAGATTTCAAGTCTGCATAATTCCGATCTAAGTTTAATATAATTTGCTGCAATTCATTAATTTCAGCATGTTGATTTCGAATCAACTCTTCACTAGATTGCAATAAATTTTTTATAGTATTAATTTGTGCATCTTGTAAAACGATTTGATTACTTTGTTCTTGTTTTTCAGAAGAGAAATGTTGGACTTGAGTTTTAAAGTGATTGAGTTCATCTATTTTTTCTTGTAGTACTTTCTTTTTTTCTTCGACTTGGGAAGATAGTGTTGCAATATTTTGTTGTGCTGATTGTAGAGCTTCTGCTTTGATTTTTATAGAAGAATCTTTCTCTTCTAACTCATTAAAAATCATTTGAATAAGTTCATTAACAGATTTGTTCTTTTCTTCTTCAAACTTTAAATTGGCGAGCAGATTTGTTACTTCAATATTTTTATCTGCTAATTGTTGTTTAACATGTTCTATTTTTTCAATACTATTATGGTCAATGTTATTTTTTGTCTGTTTCTTAGTTTCTTTTAGCTCTGATTGCAGTTCTTCAACTTTTTGATTAAGGTTCTTTATAGTTGCTTCTTTGACGCTGATTTGTTCATTTAGCTGACTGATTTTTTCTTGTTGATTTTGAACCTTCGACTCAATATGTTGTATATCTTTCTCTTTGTCATCCAACTTCGTTTGAAGTTGATCTAAAAAGAAATCTTTTTGTTCTAGTTGAAATTCACTTTTAAGTAGTAAACGTTCTTTTTCCAGAATTTCATTTTGTTTTTGAACAATACTATCTTTATGAGCTAGATTTTCAGCCTTTATTTTTTCTATTTCTGTATTCGTTTTATCTATTGTCTTTTGGTGTTGTTGCTTTACAGATTGAATAAAAGCATTATTGTCAGCTTTATGTTTCTCTATACTTGCAATTGCCTCTTCAAGCAGCTTCTGCTGCTCTATATTATCATTAGTTAGATCATTAAGGTCTTTGAATAGTTTTTTGGATTGTTGTTTTTCTTTCTCAAGCATAGCTTCTTTTTCTTTGACTATTTTTTCAAATTGATTGATTTGTTGGTTAGATTGCTCTAAATTAGTCTCAGATAATGAAAGTTTACCCTCTACTTCTTGGTACTTTTCTAAAGATTGCTGCTCTATTTTTTGTTGCTGCTCTTGAAATTCTTGTTCTAATCTATTTTTATCTTCTTCAATAATTTCCATTCGTTTATAAAACCATTCATTAGAAGATTGAACAAGATGTTTAATACTATTAACAGCAGCTTGACCCAAAGCTCTATATTGTATATCAAAGCTAACGGACTCAATATGATCATACTCTCCAACATCGAACTTGATAAATCCATTCTGATCAAATATATATTCGATCCCATGCTCCATAATCGACTCTGTTTGAGTCGCATTTAGAATATCAAAAGTTTGATTATAGTTAATTATTACTCTATTCAATTGTAAATAAGAACTAGAATTGCAAGGATGTAAAATAATGGTATCAATATTCTTATTTTTTATAAATTCAAAATTTAATTGTTGATTTCCCGTTGACAGCTCTATTTTTTTTGTACTTTTTACACTTTCTGATTCGATAAAAGATAATTGTGCAAAGAAAATCTTTGGTTCTATGAGTCCTTGGTAATAAAAATCTAAACTTTCTAGTAAAGAGTTAAAAGTTTTTTTAAACTTAGAATCTAAACGATTTGCCTTTGTTGTATTTGAGATGAGGTGTAGTACTTCGTAGTATCTATCGATTTTTTTATTTCGTACAATTTCCTCTACATCTTCGGATGTTGCATTGTGATTGAGGGAAGCACTAATAAAATCTCGAAGAGTTTTTAATTTTTTCTTACTCGAAGGTTTTCCTAATTTTAAAGTACGAATTTGCTTATCAATCGTGACACTTGGTGCGTTAATAAGCGAATTAAAAGATATAAAGGCATGTTGCACATCCTTAATATGCTTTTGAATATTTAGCATGTATTTAGCCCATAGAAGCTGACCTATATTTAAAGGTATGTTATTTCGCTTATTTAAAGATTTAGCAACGGATATCGGTTCACGTATAACTATAATTGCTTTTGCAGATGCCTCGAAATGATAGACTACTTTTAGCCAAAAAGGTAAAAGTAAACAGATGCGAGGATCCTTAATTAATATAGGCAAGTCTTCTGTAAACTCATTATTAACAATAGAAATAGCTTTTTGGAAGAAAGAGTCAATAAGATCATATTCTATCCAGTCATCAGGCATTGGCATGAGGGAGTCCCAAGAACGACCTATTGCTTTTAATAGTGCTTCATTTAAATTAGTGATTAAGCGGTTTTCAAAGAAACCTTTTTTATTATCGAAACTTGGAGGAATAAGTTGTTTTCCAAGATCATAACCTCCCAAATGTGAAAAACAACCAGCAACAGCAGAAGTCCCACTTCTGTGCATACCTATAATGAATAGAAACTCTTTTTTCGTACTCATAACTATTTACTTGAAATTGTTGTTTTTTTTATAAATTGTTGTTTATAAAGTGGAAGTATCTCTTGAACGGAACCAATTGCTTCAGCAATACCATTATTCATCATCAATACCCGATTACAATGGTTTTCAATAGTACGAAGTTGATGACTCACATGAATAATAGTTCTTCCGTCTATAAAACTTTTTCTAAACACTTCTTCAGATTTTTCTTTGAAAGAAATATCTCCTACACCTCCAAAAAATTCGTCCATTAAAAAAATATCAGCTTCTGCATGAACAGCAATAGCAAAGGTTAAACGACTTCGCATACCACTACTATAAAATTTAACTGGAGTTTCTACAAAATTCTCTAACTCTGCAAAGCCAATAATATCATCGAAAATTAATCCGATTCGCTTGAAGGTTAACCCAAGTATAGAAGCATTTACATAAATATTTTCTCTAGCGGATAGATTGGGGTCAAACCCCATACCTAAAGCAAGGCGAATAATCCTACCACGAGTGATTACTTTTCCACCTTTATCGGGAGGAAATGCATTCATAATAAGTTTGAGAAGAGTAGATTTTCCACTACCATTTCTACCAATAATTCCAAAAAACTCTCCTCGCTTGATCTCTAAATTAATACCTTGAACGGCTTTTATCTTTTTCGAGGCATTTCGTTTTAATATATTGAAAACCCTATCTCTTATAGAATCATTATTCTTTTCATTTACATAAAATGTTTTAGAAACATTTTTTAATCTTACAGCTATATCATCGTTCATGATCTTATTTATATAATCGGTGAAATATCTATTATAAAAGCTTCAATGATTCTAGTACTTTTCAACAGCCTTATGTGAGAAATACTTAAATAAAATAGTAGCCGTAGCTAATAGTGTAACCGCATAAGCAAAATTCCACAATAAAAAATTCATTTCTGGCATTCTGCCATATAATAAAACTTCACGGACATTAATAATAATTCCTGCCACAGGGTTCATGTATAATAATATTTCAAATTTACCAGAAAATGCTTCACGAGGTAAAAAAATAGGCGTTACCCAAAATCCAGCCATAATTAACATCGCCCACAGGTGTTTAATATCTTTAATATATATATTCAACGTTGCTAAGAACATACTAACTGATAAAACTAAAATAAACATATTGATAACTAAAAGTGGGAAGAAAGCAATTGACCCATAAAAAGGAACTCCAGAAATGATACTTACAGCTAGATAGGCTAATAAGTTAAACATAAAACCTATAAAAACACTTAGAGTAGAAGAATAGAATAAATCCAGTTTATTGAACTGAATATTTTCTATTAGATATTTTTTTTGAACCATTATTGTTAGTCCTTTGTTTGTACCTTCTGTAAAAAATAACCAAAAGATGATCCCAGAGAACAAGTATAATGCGTAATTTTCCATTCGGCCTTCGAGTAGTTGCGTAAAAGCAAAATAATATACCGCAACTCTAAATAAAGGATTAATTAAAGCCCAGAATAAACCTAATAGATTGTCATAGTATCTTCTTCTAAAATCGACTTCTGCCAACTTCCAAATACGCTCCAGACGATTGTTTTCAGGGAAATATTCCAGTATAGGACTAAGAATCTGATTGAGCATTGCACTGTGTTGAGTATTTATTATTAAAATTTACATTTAAATTAATACACCATACGATTTATAAAAAGTGTATGTTTCAATAAAAATAAAAGCTTCGTAACAAGCAAAAATAAGCTGATCAAGATGAATTCTACTAGATACATACAGAGATCAAGGCTAAATCAAGCAAATTAGGTTTGTAAATATTGATACAAGTAGCCTGAAATAATATGTCAGATGTATTGCTTATTCAATATCATAAGGTGAAATCCCTTGTTTAATTGCTATCTAATGCTTATTGATGATAGCTTTCCGTATGATTAAATTGAAATTTGATAAAAGTATTAACTTGAAGTAATATGTAGATTTAGAGGAGGTTTGTTATTATAAATACAAATATATAAAAAAAGTGAAATCCATAACTAATGAATTTCACTTTTAACTTATATTGATTATTTTTAATGTATAGTGTTTTAAAATTCAGCATTTCCAGGCGTTCTAGGAAACGGAATAACATCACGAATATTATTCATTCCTGTGATAAATAAAACCATACGCTCAAAACCTAAACCAAAACCAGCGTGCGGACAGCCACCGAATCTACGAAGCTGCATATACCAGTCTAATTCATGGGCGTCTACATCCATTTCAGCCATGCGAGCTTCTAAAATGTTGAGACGTTCTTCACGTTGCGAACCACCAATCACTTCTCCTATCCCTGGGAAAAGCACATCCATTGCCGCTACGGTTTCATTATCATCATTCATACGCATGTAAAATGCTTTAATGCCTTTCGGATAATCACGAACAATAACAGGTTTTTTGAAGTGTTTCTCAACTAACCAACGTTCATGTTCTGCTTGTAAATCTGATTTTTCATCTACCTCAAATTCAAAACGTCCTTTTTTATAGGGTTTAGAACGTTTGATTAATTGAATAGCTTCTGCGTGAGTAATACGTTCAAAGTCATTGTCCACCACAAAGCGCAATGTTTCTATCAGACCCATCGCCCGACGGTCTTCTTTTTTCATATTCTTCTCTAAATCTTGAATCCGCTTATCCAAGAAAGTTAGATCGTCGATGTAATTATCTAAAATATAGTTAATCAGATATTTGGAAAAGTCTTCCGCTAAGTCCATATTATCGAAAATGTCGTTGAATGCTACTTCTGGCTCAATCATCCAAAATTCTGCTAGGTGACGAGAAGTATTGGAGTTTTCAGCTCTAAATGTTGGACCAAATGTATATACTTTACCTAATGCCAAAGCTGCAATTTCTGCTTGTAACTGTCCTGAAACTGTAAGATTCGTTGCTTTTCCGAAGAAATCCTGTTT
Organism: Saprospiraceae bacterium; assembly: GCA_020628085.1. Taxonomy (GTDB): domain Bacteria; phylum Bacteroidota; class Bacteroidia; order Chitinophagales; family Saprospiraceae; genus JAHDES01. The sequence goes on along the minus strand of JAHDFQ010000004.1, from coordinate 44,881 downwards.
AAAATCAACAGCACCATCTTCTCTTTTTGGCGCATTATTCGGTTCAAAGGTGGTCACTCTAAACATTTCACCTGCACCTTCGGCATCGCTACCCGTAATGATAGGCGTGTGCATATAGTAGTAACCATTGTCATTGTAATATTTATGAACCGCATAAGCAATGGCGTGACGAATACGAAATACCGCACTAAAAGTGTTGGTACGCATACGGAAATGTGCTTTTTCTCGCAAAAACTCCATCGTTTGTTTCTTGGGCTGTAATGGATAATCATCAGGGTTACTTTCACCTAAGATTTCTATTTTTTCAGCTGCAATCTCCATTTTTTGACCTGATCCTTGTGATTCAACCAGTTGTCCTTCTACTGCGATACAAGCATGGAAACCTATTTTTTTAAGAATGGCCTCGTCTAGGTTCTCAAAATCTACAACGATTTGGATATTATTAAAAGTTGAACCGTCATTAAGTGCGATAAAACGATTGGCTCTAAAGGCTCTCACCCAGCCTTTGACTAGTACCTTTTTATCAAATGTTTCGGATTTTAAGACCTCCGCTATTTCTGTTCTTCTGATCGTTGTTGATTCCATTTTCATTACTAATTTCTGACAAGTTTCAGCGAAGAGTTGACTCTAGTCACCTCTTCGCTCTAATCTAAACCGCAAAAGTACCAAATCTAAAAATAAACTTCAAATGTGTTGGAGTGGTGTTTTAGATTGTACTTCAATAATAATGATTACACGTAAAAAGTTCCAAAAGGTTGTGACAGAATGTTAGGTTTAGGTATCTGATTGAGTTTAATGGATAAAAATCGTATTTTGCAGTAAATGGTCGGATTTACTACTAAAATTCTTTTTTATGAAAGCTTCCACGCAAACGATTCCCGATATACTTATCTATGAAATGGATGACGGTCAGCCTATCTATTATCGAGGATATAAAGACTATTTGAAGAATAAGAAACAACTAGAGCAAATTATGGGAAGTAGTTATTTACAAGGTGTTTTAATTACACAGATGATTATTGTATTGAGTCAGTTATTAGATATGAAGCAGTATCGTTTAATTTCTAGTGAAATTGGACTGCAATTTGAAAAAGGTAGTTGGCGAAATGCAGATATAGCAATTTATAAAACATCTGTTTTGAAAGGTTTGCCACTGAATAATAAATGTATGAATATAGCTCCAGAGGTAGTCATCGAAATTGATACCAAGGCAGATTTTTCAGATGACAAACGCCCTTCAAGTTATTATCAAAAGAAAACAGCACAATTGCTTGATTTTGGTGTCCAAAAAGTGATCTGGATTTTTACGGATACTAAAAAAGTAATGCTTGCAGCAGAACAAGATATTTGGCAAATATTTTCGTGGAATAAAGAAATTCATGTTGTGGAAGACGCTACCATTAATGTGGCGCAACTATTAGAGGATTTAGAAATAGAATAAAGCTTTAACCAATATTAATTGAAATAATGAAAACCAGAATAACACTATCCATTCTTTTATCCCTTTTTCTAACGACCTGTTTTAGTCAAGGTCTCAAAATCGTAAATTCAAAGAAATCAAAAACTATTGATTCGACGAATTATGTTGAAATTCGACTTCAAGATATTACAGATAATAAAGAACAGAACTGTTGTTCTTACACCATTTTAGAAGGAAGTATTCAATCTGTGAAAAATGATAGTATTCTAATTTTAGTAAGTCGATTAAGCGATAATAATAGTACTGAAGATTGGTCATCGATTAACAATTATAACTGGGATCAAGACAATAGATTACAAGCTATTCACCAAAAAGATATTCTATATCTTTCAGCGTATAAGTCAAAAAAGGGGAAGAAAAATCGTAAACGCCTAACAACTTTAGGTGGAATTTTATTTTTTGGAGGAGCGATTACTGCTGTAAACGCTTTTGCCATAAAAAATAAACAAGACAGAAAAAATCTAAGACGGATTGCTGCTATGGAGATTGGAGCGGGACTTGCTCTTGCGATTTCGTCTAGACAAAAAAGACACTATTTTAAAAAATCTGATGATCCTTGGCGGTTTGTTGAATAGAATTTTTTTGAAATACGTTAATCCAAAAAACGACTTTTCAATTCAGGTGTTGGTATCATACAAGCGTCTTTTTCTCCAAACCAACGATACCTATTTTTGGCAATCAAATTATAAATTCCATTTCTTATGAAAGGAGGAACAATTTTAAAAACATAGAAGACTTGCCAGAACCCACCCAATAATTTACAAATTTCAAGTGCTACATCTGAATGTGTGTATAACTGATTGTTATGAATCAAAATAACAGTACTTAACTCCTTGGTTGGCAGGTCATGTTTATGTAATAATGCTTGTCCTGCCTCTGATTGTAATGCCGTAAACCGAAAAATTGCCTCTGGATCACGCCGAATGACCCATTGCACAAAACCATCGCAAAGGTTGCAAACACCATCGAAAAGTAAAGTCGGATGTGCTATGGATGTTGTTGATTGCATAAATAGGTTTCTCTTATAAACAACTCAAAGTAACTCAAGGTTTATGAAAATACTTTTATTGAAATACCTTATATTGGGAATTCAACTAATTCACAATTATGATTATTCCAGCAACCAATGTAACCGAATATTTAGCAGGTGTGCCTGAAGAACGCCAAGCTGCTTTCAATCAACTCCGTCAAACGATAATCGACAACCTTCCTAAAGGATTTGAAGAAACCTTGCAGTATCGAATGCCAAGTTTCGTTGTACCGCATTCACTCTATCCTGATGGTTATCATTGTAAGCCTACCGACGCTCTACCTTTTGTGAGCATCGCCAATCAGAAAAACTATATTGCGCTGTATCATTCGGGTATTTATGCCGATCAAGATTTATATGATTGGTTTGTAGGCGAATATCCCAAATATTGTAAACGCAAACTCGATATGGGTAAAAGCTGTATTCGATTTAAAAAGCCAAATGAAATCCCCTTTGAACTGATTGCTGAACTATTACAAAAGATGACACCTCAAGATTGGATTGAATTGTATGAGAAGAATATTAAGAAGAAGTAACTCTTAAAACAACCCTTCCACATCCATATTCTCCTGTAATAACTCAATCGCACGACGGACTTTCCAGGGCGTATGTGTATTGATTTTTACCTCAATACGACTGATGCGAACGACGGTATCATACGTATCGTATTTGGTCGTGAGGACGGGAATTTGGTTTTCTTCTAAATAATTAGATGTAATATCTTCCTTGTCGTCCCAGACATCTTGCTTACCATCGCCTGTGACAATTACACCGCTAAGTGGCGCTTCTTCGATGCCGAGTTCCAAAGCTTTTGATTTGATTTTTTGAATGGCTTCTTTAAAATAGGCTTGATTGACAATAAGTAAGACGTTTCTAAGTACTGTAAATTCATCAATTTCTAGCGATGAACCTGCCAATATTTCTTCCACTTGATTATACAACTTATGGCTATTACGGATCATTTTTCCTTTAACAGCTTTGACTACCGTTCCCATTAAAGGAAAAGAAAGGGTCTGATCGAAGGGGAGGACACCCAACACAGGAATATTAATTTGTGCCAAGCGTTTTTCCAAATAATAGCGAACGTGTTCAAGTTTATCAGGTAGCACTTTATTGACAATCACCCCTTTTACAGGAACATTTAATTCTCTAAAAATGGATAAGTTGAGGTTGAGGCGATCAAAGGTGTTACCAATACCGCCACCACACACAATAATAACTTCGGCATCTAACATTTTAGCTACCTGCGCATTGGAAAGGTCGGCAATACTACCTACGCCTGCATGTCCCGTTCCTTCATACACAATATAATCGTGGTTCTTTTCTAAATAATCAGCAGCAAACTCGATGTCTTCTCTAAAGTTAAATTGGCTTGGATCATCAATATATTTGGCAGTGACGCCCGAAGCAATAATAACAGGGCTATGAATATCAGGATTGACCTCAAATTGTAGCATTTCTTCAAACAACACCGCATCTTTATCCGTCATTTTTCCTCGAATACTCAAATGCCGTTGCCCCACGGGTTTACAATACCCCACATTGATACCTTGTCTGACCAATGCGGCCACAATACCCAATGTACAAGTGGTTTTTCCTCGATGTTGTCCTGTTGCTGCTACAAATAATCGCTTTGCCATAATGAATAATGTAGTGTTTGTATGAAAATAGAAACTCCAAATTAAGAAAAGATTTGAGGATTTAGTGCAGTTTAGATAAGAAAAATCCCCGCTACAAATACATGCAACGGGGAAATAACATATTCCAATTCTAAATGTCTTATTCTATTTTTGATTTGTTTGATCGTCTTGATCTTGTAATTGGTTTCCTCCTGCTCCATCGTTACAGCCATCAATGAAGGCATCAAACTCAGCACCAAGTTGTACTTCAAAACTTGGTAAAAGATCAATGGTAGTACCCGAATCGTAATCGACTTTTATACCCGAAGGAATGAATTGAGTAGATTCAATTCCACCATTTGTTTCATAATCGTCATTTACAGATTGCGTTCCTATTAATTGATTTGCACCTACAAAATCGTCAGGGCAAGGAGCATAACAAGGATCAGCAGCAAAAATAAAGCTCTCTACATCAAAACACCCTGTAGCAGTATTTGCAATCATAACATAAATTGTTTGGTCTGCCGAGACTATTGTTGATGCCAGTTCATTGGTCATATCTGTAGTATTTATTGGTATAGCACTATGGAATGTTTTAGTTGTACCCAAGACTGAATTATTATCTACTATAGATATAGTCGTTAAATCTAAATCTGTTGCTGGACAGGCGTTAGTTTGATCTATAATTGGAGCAATGTCGGGTGTCTCATTTACTGTTAAGCTAGCTGAATCACTTGTAACAAAGCAACCATAAGTATCTGAAATGACGACTTGATAGCTGCAATTTGCATCTGTAGTACTAGCTGAACTTAGTGTGTATGTTGGTAGAGTTGCTCCTTGAATTACTTTGGTAGTATTTATTATAGCTGCCCCCTGACCTGTTGCTGCATAGATCATTCCGTTAGATTTATATACAGCGTAAACATCATTAGAAGGGAAATTGTCTGAACCTGATACATCATAAATATTCCAAATATTAGCTCCTGCATATAAAACAGCTAAGCCTTGATCTGTTGCTGCATAAATAGTTCCATTTGATACATACACATCATACACGCGATTAGATGGGAAGCTATCATTTCCAGTAGCGTTATATACTGTCCAAGTATTTGCGCCTGCTTGTAAAACAGCTAAACCTCCTCCATCAGATGCTATATAAATATTTCCATTTGATTCATAAACACTACGGATAGTAAATCCAGAGAAACCTACTGTCCAAGTACTTGCCCCTGCGTATAAAATAGCTACTCCTTGATTCGTTGCTGCATAAATATTTCCATTTGATTCATAAACATCATGAACGAATTGAGTAGGGAAGTTATCGTTACCCGTACCATCATATACTGTCCAAGTACTTGCTCCTGCATATAAAATAGCTAAGCCACCAAAAGTTGCTACGTAAATATTTCCATTAGATTCATGGACACCTTGAGTACTTAGGAAAGGAAAACCATCGCTACCCATACCATCATAAAGTGTCCAAGTATTCATTCCTGCATATAAAATAGCTAAACCACCTTGAGTAGCAGCATAGATATTTCCATTTGATATATAAACGTCTGTCACATGAGCATAATCACTTGGAATATTATTATAAATTGTCCACGTACTGGTTCCTGCATATAATACCGCTAATCCACCGCCAAAAGTTGCCGCATAAATGTTGCCATTAGATTCATGAATGTCAACAATAGAAATAGAATTACTTGGAAAACCAATTATTTCAGAATTACTATACACTGTCCAATCAGAGTTAGAATTAGAGCAAACTTGCTCCCATTGATAGCTTAAATTAGTCCCTGTAGCTGCTACACTCAAAGTAATATTTTCACCAGTACAAGCAGTTTGATTTATAGGTTCTGTTGTGATGACGATAGGTTCTGTAATTTCTACCATAAAACTTTCAACATCAAAACACCCTGTTGAGGGATTTGCAACCATAACTTGTACTATCTGATCTGATGTAATGATAAGGTCAGCTCCTGTTAATTGATTAGACATATCCGTTGCGTTTGATGGTGTTGTACTATGATAAGTTATTATTGTTCCAGCAACGGCATTATTATCTATAACAGGTATTGTCGTTAAATCTAAATCAGTTGAACCACAAACATTTCTTTGTGTAGGAATAGTGGTAATATCTGGAATCTCATTCACAATTAAATTAGCCATATCACTTGTTGTAGAACAACCATTTATATCAGAAATGACGACATGGTAATCACAAGCAGCGTTTACAGCACTAGCCGAGTTGATAGTATAATTAGATGCAATTGCTCCTGCTATTTCAATAGCAGTAGTATTGAGTGATAAAGTTGCTAACCCACCACCAAAAGTGCCTGCGTAAATAACATTGTTAGATTCATAAACACTAAAAACACCATCCTCAGGAAATCCGTCTATTCCTGACATATCATAAACCGTCCAGTTATTCTCACCTCCGTATAAGACTGCTAGACCACCATATGTTGCTGCATAAATATTTCCATTTGATTCATAAACATCGAAAATTTCATTGCTAGGGAAACCATCAGAACCAGTAGTATCATAAACAGTCCAAGTATTCATGCCTGCATACAATACTGCTAATCCACTATCATTGGTTCCTACATAAATATTTCCATTGGATTCATAAACATCTAAAATAAGATTGCTAGGGAATCCATCTAAACCTGACGTGTCATAAATAGTCCAAGTATTCATACCTGCTTCAAGAACTGCCAACCCTGCACCAGTTCCAGCATAAATATCTCCATTGGATTCATATACACTTGTAGCAATGTTATCGGGGAAACCATCAGAACCTGACGTGTCATAGACAGTCCAATTTGTCATACCTGCTTCGAGTACTGCTAAACCGCCGCCTCCCGTTGCAGCGTAAATATTACCATTTGATTCGTAAACACCTCTAACATTATTATTTGGGAAACCATCAGAACCTGACGTGTCATAAACCGCCCAAGTATTCATACCTGCATATAAAACAGCTAAACCTCCACCATAAGTTGCAGCATAAATATTACCATTTGATTCGTAAACATCATAAACAAAGTTATTTGGAAAATCCGTGGTAGTCCATGTATTGTAAACAACCCATATATTGGTTCCAACTTCCAATACTGCTAAACCGTGTTCTAGTGTTGCCACGTAAATATTTCCGTTGGACTCGTACACATCTGTAATAATATCACTAGGAAACCCATTACTGTTGGATGCATCATAGACTGTCCAATTATTAGCACAGGTTTGTTCCCATTGATAATTTAGGTTGTTGCCTGAGGCAGCCACTGAAAAAGTAATATCTGAACCAGCACATTCAGTTTGATCTATCGGTTGTGTGTTAATAACAGGTGCAGCATGAATTGTTACTGATTGATTAGATGTATTAGAACATACGCTATTAGTTGTATAAGTTACAGTATAATTACCAGGAACAGAGGTATCCAAGTCAATCGTACCTGTGGTCGGATTAATGGATAATCCCGTAGTAGCAGAAAATGAGCCTCCTGTAACACCCGTAATGATAGGTGTTGGATCGGTATCATTAGTACAATACGTAATGTTATTGTACGTAAATGAAGCATCATCGGACGGCGTAATCGGTACTAATACAGAACCACAATTTCCCACTGTCGTACACCCGCCTTCTCCTCGGACAAAATATGTTGTACTGCTAGTTACTGAATTAACAGTGTAGGTGTTATTAGTTGTTGTTCCAACTAAATTTCCTCCACAAGAACCTGTATATATGTGCCAAGCAGTAGCGTCGTTTTTATTGCCTGAAATATTTAATACAGCAGAACTATCACTACAGATTGTACTTGGGCTATAAGTAATAGTAGGTATGTCTGGTTCTACACAATTTGAATTAGCAAGATTGGTTTGAAAGTTAACTATTGATAAAGGTCTAAATAGAGTGTCTAAGTCACCTGTGGCTTGTAGTTGATTTGCTAAAACGCTTATAACTATAATGGTTAGAATTCTGATTTTTTTCATGATTGATGTTTTGTTTGTAAGCAAATTTAAGTGATTGTATTCTTTTCTACTAATATCCGAAAGGTATTGATATCATAGAACACTATTAATTTTTCAATGACAGATTTTGTAGCATGGCCTGTACAACATAAACCATGTGGAGATTCACTTTAACTAAATAAATTACTAAGTAATAAAAAATACTACTTATACTTGATCTTTAACTGTTTACAATCATATCTTCCAAACTGAAATAATCTTCTATTTCAAATTCTGCATCCTTTTCCCAAATTTCCATTTCACAGGGTTTACAGTTGAATTTGAGTTTATATTCTACTTCGCCGTGCTTGAGCATCAATGGTTCTTTGAGTTTTTCGCCCATGGTTTTTCGTTGGAAACGTGGACATTTTCCGAGTTCATATTTGACACAATATTTGGTGGTCATGACTCGTGCTTTACCTGGATCCCATTGTAGTTCAAAGGCTTTTTCAATATCTGTTACCCCATGTCTGAGATAAAATTGACGCGCCATTTTATTGGATACATTATAGGTATAATCAAGTTGCGAAACAGGGTAGGGATGATCGGTTTTGGTGATCTGATATTCTTCTCGGTGATATGCCGCCACTCGAATGGAAATAAGTTCTTCCAGAACGGTTCGGCGTGCTTCATTAACTTTAGAATTGGGTAAAAACCAGTTTTGAGAAAACTGTACCTCCACATTATCCACAATAAAAGGCGTATTTCCTGTTTTGGAAAGGTTCTTTTTAATGTTTGGAATAATAGATTCACCTGTTTTGGTTAATTGTTTGTCGAAATCAATATCAATGCTGTGTTGATGTCCATCTTCATCCGTAACCAATAATTTAAAACCTGTCTCGGTTTCAGAAAAAGACATGCTAATCCCGATTTTACGAATCGCACTATCGTCTCGCTCTAGTATTTTATTGAAGGATGCATCGGAGTTTCTATAAATTTCTGTACCGATCGGTAGTTTTCTGAAGGTATTTGGAACGACGACACCATTGATGATAATATTAACTCGATCACCGTCCGCTTTCCCTTCTTCATTCAAAAAGTATAATCCATCACCATTGTTCAATAAATCAGAGTTTTCAATGATATAACCATTAGCTTTAATATCAAGTATTTTTCCGATGTACTCACCTTGAGATTTGGGTGTTTCCCACGAACCAATTTTTTCCTTTCGATGATTCACAAAATAATCCGTATAACCACGATTAAAACTTTTATCCATTTTAGCTTCAAAGCTATAAATGGTTCGTCCCGAAGATGCCTTTTGGAACTCCCCATTATTTTCTAAAAAAGCATCCAGTTTTTTTCTCAAATAAGACACATTGTTTTTAACATAAACAATATCCTTTAAACGTCCTTCAATTTTAAAAGAGGTGACACCTGCTTCAATCAAATTGGGTAGTTGATCGCTTAAATTGAAATCTTTAATGGACAATAAATGTGTTTCAGATAGTAAAGTATCACCATTTCCATCAATCAAATTATAAGGTAATCGGCAATTTTGGGCGCAAGAACCTCGATTGGCACTACGTTCGCCGTTGGCAACGCTCATGTAGCAGTTTCCACTGAAAGATACACACAACGCACCTGATACGAAAAACTCTAATTCAATATCACTTGTTTCGTGGATTTCTTTGATTTGATCTAAGTTGAGTTCTCGTGCTAAAACGACCCGTTTCATACCAGCATCAGATAGAAATTTGATGTGCTGTGGATCACGATTATTGGCTTGCGTACTGGCATGAATAACAATCGGTGGCAAGTCCATTTCCATGATCGACATGTCCTGAATAATAAGTGCATCCACACCAATATCATATAATTCGTAAATCAGTTTTTGGCAAGTTTTTAGTTCATTATCGTATAAAATAGTATTCAATACTACAAAAACTTGTGCTTTAAAAAGATGAGCATATTCGACTAATTTAGCAATATCTTCAACTGAATTGGCAGCGTTGGTACGTGCGCCAAACTGTGGTGCGCCAATATAAACAGCATCTGCACCAGCATTGATAGCAGCAGTACCTTGATATAAATTTTTAGCAGGAGCGAGGATTTCAACTTTCTTTTTCATGCTACAAAGATACACAATGAGTAACGAATTTGCGTGCTAAATGTCGGCTGAATAACGATAAGAACAAAACCTTTGGAACTAAAAGGCTGTTTTATGTTGGCAAATTATTTAAATATAAAACGTAAGATTATGTTCTGGAAAAAGAAATCTAAATATCCAACGACACAAATTACCGATACCACTTTTAATGAGATGGTCTTAAATTCAGAGGTACCTGTTTTATTGGATTTTTATGCTGATTGGTGTGGTCCATGTAAGATGCTTTCACCTATTATTGATGAATTGGCAGAAGAATATGAAGGTAAAGCATTGGTGGCTAAAATTAACACGGAAAATAATCCGTTGTTAAATGAGCATTTTAATATCAAATCTATTCCAACTTTAGTCATGATAGATAAAGGTGATATCGTTGAGCGATTTCAAGGTATTATACCAAAGCCTAATTTAGAGGAACTATTGGACGGATATATCAATGGAACTCTGTAGTAATACATACAGAAAAGATTTTGAACACTAATATATTTAATTTCTTCTTCATATAAGTATTTTCAGTTATTTTAGTAATTATTTAATATTCAATACAAATAATGCAAAACCCTAAAATACTTAAGCGTTCTATTAGACAATTTCCTTATACTATTGTTGGGTTTTCCATCTTTTGGTTTATTTGTGTCTTTTTAGTGTATGGTTTTGATGAAGCAAGTGTACGAATGAATATCAGGTGGTCAGCAAGGTTTGCTATTATCTGTTTTTGTTTGGCTTTCGGTGCTTCGGCATTTAGGTTCTATTATAAGAATCGTATATCTGACTGGCTTATTCATAATCGTAGAATCCTAGGTATTTCATTTGCGCTCATTCACTTAGTTCACTTACTGTTTTTGGTTGTACTTCATAAGTATTTTGATTTAGTTTTTACAGTAAGACCAATGTCTGAACTAGCTTTAGGAGGATTGGCATATGTATTTTTAGTTACGATGCTTTTGACTTCTTTCGCTCCTTTTTCTAAACTTCTTTCAACGAAGCATTGGATATGGCTTCATACAATAGGCGGTTATTGGATTTTGATTGTTTTTTCTAATAGTATTTTCTCAAGAATTATGGCAGGGAATCTCGAATATTTACCTCTTGTGGTCTTGCTAGTCTGTACTTGGGCGTTTAGGCTAGCTGTACTGATTAGAAAGCGAACGAACGCTTATGTTGCCACGAATTAAAATCCACCGTTAGCAAGGATTTGATCGTACCAGCTTTTGGGAATATCACCTCTTTCATAATATTCTTTAACTTCTTTAATACTTCCTTTATCACCGTAATCTTCCGTTTTAGTTAACTGTCCGTTTTCATCATAATATTTCCATATTCCAACTCGGATTCGCCAATCTTTATAAACACCTTCTGCTTTTAAATTTCCATTTGGATAGAACTTTTGAATAGAACCTTCGACTCGATTTTGCTCATAGTAACCGATTTCCTTGTAATTTCCATTATCGTAATAATTGATCCATTTTCCTTGACCGATTCCATTTACATATTCTTGCCAAGAGTTGGTTTGACCGTTGGGGTAGTTAGCGTACAAAATACCTGTAAATGGTTCATTTGACCCTTTGGCATAATATCTATAAACTCCATCACTACTTTTCACTGTTACATCAGCCATAGATACTTCTGGTTGTGATGTTACATCATCCATGGAAATGGTTGGTTGACTAAAAATACTAAGTGATAAGCTGATTAAAAATAAGACGTAAGTAAATTTCATAATAGTTCTTTTAATTAATTTATATACCTACGAATCAAAATGAGTTTTGGACTTTACACAGTTGATTTTTTACGATTAAAGCTATAGTTGACGTTCTAATTTCCTTAGTTATTTCAATTAATAACGTGTCACGATTTATTGAATTTTTATTAAATAACTTGACTGTTTAATAGGGTTTTATACTATTCGTAAACAATTGATATTCATTTAATTATATTAAAATTTTTATAGTTTTAAAATTATTTTGGAGTAAGCTTTGTCTAAAATGTGATTGAACATGTGACTAGTTGCACAGTTCTAGTATAGACAATTTAATCATAACTTATTAAAATCTATAACCCCAATTATTATGGCAGAAATTAAAATTGAAAAGAGAAATAATAACTGGTTACCTTGGTTGCTCGGAATCATCGGAATCGTATTACTAGCATGGTTAGCAGTCGACTTTTTTGACTCAGATGGTGAACCAGAATTACTTACCGCAGACGAAGTTGATTTTCCTGATGCACATTTAACAGATCGAACAGATAATGATGTCATTAATGCTCGTGTACAACAAACAGGTAATTCTACAACATTTGACAAAAACTGGGATGGTTCAGAAGCAGATTACGATTCAAATGTAATTTACTTTTTGAGTAGTATTAATCAGATTGATGCTGAAATGAATTTGGAGCACGATTATTCAAATACTGCACTTCGAGCATTAGCAAATAGTTTGATGGCACTTTCTAAAGAACAAGGAATGGCAAACGAATTGGATGTGAAATCCAAATGCATGATGATAAAAGAAAAAGCGGATCAATTAGATCATAACCATAAATCTACGAAACATGCTGATATGATTAAGTCAGCAGCGTTAACTGCTGTTGAAATTTTAGAAGAAATACAATCAGATAAATTTCCAGAAATGTCAGACCAAGTAGCAAACGTAGCCGAAGCCGCAAACAAAATTAGTACTCGAACACTGACGCTTGATCAGAAATCAGAAATTAAAACTTTTTTCAACCGTACCGCAGAGGTATTGCAGGAAATGAGAAAAGAACAAATTTCAAGGTCATAATACCTGATCTATGCCCTAGAGCATGTTATTTTTTAACTCCTAAAAAACAATAAAATGAATAATACAGATAATTATACCGATACAAAACAACGTATTGGAGCCTTAGAAAATTTAGATGACTGGAAAGTACACTCAGATGATGTTGATGTACGTGGTTGGAATCTTTATGCTGGAACTGGTGAAAAAATCGGAACAGTAGAAAATTTAATTGCAGATACCGAGGCTAAAAAAGTACGCTATTTGGAAGTAGAACTGGATGATAATCTTTCTTCTTTAAGAACAGATGCTTATCGCAATACACTAACAGATAGTTACAGAAACTATTACGGAACCGATAAGGATAACCATATTTTGATTCCAATTGGTGTCGTTGATATTGATGAAAATGACAATAAGGTAGTTGCTTCATCAAACTTGAATAATACTTATTTTGCAAACAGTCCTCGTTATCAAGGTATTCGATCTACCCAAATCACTCCTGCACATGAGTTGACTACATTAAAATATTACGCTGATCACGACGATTATTATCGAGAATCATTTGAAAAAGATAATTATGATATTGATACATTTGCTACAGCTTCGACTATAAGTGATAATCGTTTTTATGGAAGTGATTTTTTTAGTCGATCTAATTATGGACGTCGATTTAAGCGTACACCAAATACAATGGCGAGCTTCAATACAGGAGGACCACAACTGTAATTGATCTCAGTATGAACTAATACATAATTTAAGATACAAAAGCATATGACTTGTTTTTGTATCTTTTTTTTTACTTATTGATGAAAACAGTTCCATTCCATAATTTAATTTATACTCCATTGTTTGGTCAGAAAATGGCGACCAGTAATATAGGGTTATTACTTTTTAGAACATCAAAACTGCCGATAGACAGACATGAATTGCTACTTTTAAAGAAAAGGTTCTTAATTCAAAATAGCTTTGACGTAGCAAATATTTTCAAAGTGAACATTGTTTTTTCAAAACAGTTATAGTGAAAAGAAGTCATCAATTTTACTTAATAATATATACACTATGAACTTTAATAGATATGCTAATTTGGTAGAAGCTACCAACGATTTACCGAAAAGAGGTTACAGCAGTACTTTTAGATGTGAAGATGGAAAAATGGTTTGCATTCAAACGGAAAATAAATACGCCTCTAAAGATATGAAAATTGAAGAATTACACCGTTTTGAAGGGTACTCTAACCCAGCAGATAATTCTATAATTTATGCAGTAGCATGCAATGATGGAGAAAAGGGAATCATCGTTTCGTCCTATGGAGCTGATGCTGATTCTGGTTTAGGTGAGTTTATGAAAACGGTAGATGTTGTTCCTAACGAAGAAAATGTAGATTTTGCAGATCGAACACAATCGCTTAGAAAACCACGTTAAGTATATAAAAATCTCGTTGCATAAGCCAAAACCTATACAACGAGATTAATATATTTTTAATAGATAAGAAGAGTACTTTATGATTCTACTGCCTCCGTTTCATAACTTTCAATCGGAGGGCAAGTACAAATCAAATTACGATCTCCATAAGCACTGTTGACACGTCCTACCGATGCCCAAAACTTAGATCCTGAACGGAGATATTGAATTGGATACGATGCCTTTTCTCTAGAGTAGGGCAGTTCCCAATTATCACTTGCAACCAATTGTAATGTATGCGGTGCGTTGTGCAATACATTATTATCTTTCTCAAAATCACCATTAGCAATTTCATCTATTTCTGCTCGGATATATAACATCGCATCACAAAAACGATCCAACTCATCCTGACTTTCACTTTCCGTTGGTTCAATCATGATCGTTCCCGCTACTGGAAATGATAACGTTGGTGCATGAAATCCATAATCAATTAAACGCTTTGCTACATCTTCGGCACTGACTAAACTCTTGAATGGACGTAAATCCAAAATCAATTCGTGTGCTGCCCTTCCTTTATCACCGACATATAACACATCATATTTGTCTTCTAAACGAGCCTTAATATAATTAGCGTTTAAAATCGCATATTTGGTAGCATCTGTTAATCCTTTTTTACCTAACATTTTGATATAAGCATAAGAAATCAACAAAATACTAGCACTTCCCCAAGGCGCAGCCGATACGGCATGAATCCCTTGTTCACCACCTGTTTCGATCAAGCTATGTTTGGGTAAAAACGGAGCTAAGCTATCATTCACACAAATAGGTCCCATTCCTGGACCACCACCTCCGTGTGGAATAGCAAATGTTTTATGTAAATTCAAGTGACACACATCAGCATCAATAGCACCAGGACTTGTTAGACCAACTTGTGCATTCATGTTAGCACCATCCATGTACACCTTACCGCCATGTTGGTGAATAATACCACAAATTTCTTTGATCGCTGTTTCAAAAACACCATGCGTCGATGGATACGTTACCATCAAAGCAGCTAAGTTATCGCTATGCTTTTCCGCTTTTTCTTTTAAGTCAGCTACATCAATATTCCCACGTTCATCACACTTCACAACAACAACTTTCATACCTGCCATGACCGCACTTGCTGGGTTTGTACCATGAGCAGATGATGGAATCAAAGCAATATTTCGATGATGATTTCCATTTGATGCGTGATAAGCACGAATGGTCAATAGACCTGTATACTCCCCTTGCGCACCAGAATTAGGCTGTAATGAACAAGCTGTAAAACCAGTTACTTCACTCAAATAGGCTTCTAATTCTTTGAAAATTTGTTGATAACCTTCAGTTTGATCGAGTGGCGCAAATGGGTGAATATTGGCGAAAGCCTCCCAACTTACTGGAATCAGTTGAGTAGCTGCATTCAGTTTCATCGTACAAGAACCCAATGCGATCATAGAATGCGTCAACGACAAATCTTTGTTCTCCAAAGATTTGATATAACGCATCATTTTAGTCTCTGTATGGTATTGGTTAAAAACAGGATGTGTCAAATAATCTGATGTTCGGACGAGGTTTTCTGGTATACTATATGTTCGTGCGCCATTAGCATGGAGTTTTCCAAAAATCTGTGATTTTGCTTTCGCAAATACTTGAATAATGGCTTCTAAATCTGATTTAGTAACCGTTTCGTCCAAACTGATATGAATACTATTTTCCTGATAATGGAAATTCATTTCGGCTGCTAAAGCCAATTCTTGAATCGTCGTATGATCTGTAGATTTAATTCCAATGGTATCGAAAAACGTATCATGTGTGAGTTCATAACCAAGCTCTACTAATTTTTTCGCCACGTATTGGGTAGCAAAATGTGTTCGATCAGCTATTGCTCGAATTCCTTCTGCTCCATGATAGACTGCATACATACTCGCCATGATCGCCAGTAATGCTTGCGCTGTACAAATATTGGAAGTTGCTTTTTCACGTCGAATGTGTTGCTCCCTTGTTTGCAATGCCATACGTAAAGCAGGATTACCTTGTGTATCTACTGACACACCAATAATTCGACCAGGCAATTGACGTTTGAAGTCCTCTTTACAAGCAAAAAAAGCAGCGTGTGGACCACCATAACCCATTGGTACACCGAAGCGTTGTGTATTACCCACAACAATATCTGCACCCCATTCACCAGGAGGTGTCAATATAGCTAAACTCAAAATATCAGCAGCTACTGCTAAATAAAGATCATTCGCTTTTACTTTTTCTGCGAATGCTCGATAATCCTCCACGGCTCCATTGACATTAGGGTATTGAAGTAATACTCCAAATGTTTTATCTGTAAATTCGTAGGTCTTCCAATCACCAACAATGACCTTAATACCAATAGGCTCTGCTCTAGTCAAAAGAATATTTAGTGTTTGTGGCAACACACCTTGATCTACAAAAAACTCATTGATAGATTCCCCTTTGTTGCGCTTGTTTTTTGCTGCAAAAAACAAGGTCATCGCCTCTGCTGCTGCTGTTCCTTCATCCAATAAAGAAGCGTTGGCAATTGGCATAGCCGTTAAGTCACTCACCATCGTTTGGAAATTCAATAAAGCCTCCAAACGCCCTTGGGCAATTTCGGCTTGATAGGGAGTGTATTGAGTATACCAACCTGGATTTTGAAAGACATTTCTGGAAATAACCGACGGCGTAATCGTATTGTAATAACCCATTCCAATATACGATTTGAACACCTTATTTTTAGCTGCGGTTGTTTTTAGCTCCTGCAAATATTCAAATTCCGTCATGGCATCAGGAATATCCATGTCTTTAGTCAAGCGAATATTATCTGGTACGGTTTCTTGAATCAACTGATCCATTGTCTCTACACCGATAGCTTGCAACATAGCTTCCGTTTCAGAAGCATTTACACCAATATGACGATTTACAAATTGATCGAAATAAGCGAGTTTACTCATTTTATTTTTTTGTACAAATGGTTTACAATAAGAAAATGCAAAGATAGCGATTGTATGTAAAAATCAACATCCAATAGCATACCTAAATGACAAGTTGGAAACAAAAATTAATACTAATTGTTGATAACGTGTATAAAATGTTGATAAGATGACAAAAGGCAGAAAAATTTCTATTTTAGGATGTGGTTGGTTGGGTTACGAACTGGCTCTTTTTTTACAAAAGAAAGGATTTTTTATAAAAGGAAATTCTAGGGACACAGAAACGTTGCGTTCACTAAAAGATAATGGAATAATGTCTTTTTCAATCACGGTTAAAACGGATAGATTAGAAGGTAAACAAATAGAAGATTTCTTCGATAGTGATATATTGATTATCAATATTCCGCCTGGACGTCGAAACCCAAATGTAGCAACAGAGCATCCCAAACAAATCAAAACGATCATTGAAGCGGCTCAAAAAGGAAGTATTCAACAAGTGATTTTTGTGAGTTCAACGGGTGTGTATGGTGATGAAAATAGAGTCGTTACAGAAGCAGATGCACTTCGACCCGTCCGAGACTCTGGTAAGGCTTTGGCAACTATTGAGCGTTACTTAAAAACAATCAAAGATTTACAGATTACGGTGACTCGTATGGCAGGTCTACTGGGCGGAGATCGAAAAGCGGGACGTTTTTTTGCTGGAAAGAAAGACATCAAAAATGGTGGCGCACCCATCAATATGGTACATCGAACGGATTGTATCCACGTCATCTATGAAATTATTCGACAAGAAAAATGGAATGAAACCTTCAATGTGTGTGCGGACAAACACCCGACTCGAAAAGATTTTTATATTAAACGAGCTGAACTAGAGGGTTTTGAAGCACCGCATTTTGCAGATAATGAGCATGGTGATTTTAAGATAGTTTCTAATGAGAAGGTGAAAGCTGTGCTGGGATATACGTTTGAATATCCTAATCCAATGGAATTTCCTGTGGGGTAGGAGTTTACGCTCTTAGAAAATTTTTAACTTTATTTTGCTCGATTCTTTTAGTTTCTTTGTCCTGTGAGAGAACGTACTCTTGTTTTTTTATTATGAGTTTCCACCATAATTTTGCTGGAATGAGGTTACCTGAATGTTTCTCTAAACGGTAAGTTAATTCAATATTAGGTTCTTCTTTGTCATTGACAATTCTACTTAACTTAGTGTAATGTAATGCTAGGTCTTCTGAAATTTGTTTTCTTGTTTTCTTAGTAACTCTTATGTATTCCTGTACATATTTACCAAAAGTTTTTTCGAATGAAAATGATTCAGTTTTTATATAAGTATCTATTTGAAATCTTAATCGCATGACATCTGACAGTATCATATCTTGGTCAGTCATATTGCGTAATCGCTCCATTCGGAATGCTCGGAACTCAGCATCAGCTTTTATTTTTTCTGCTTCTGTCATATCTGCTGGAATCAACATTGAATCAGCAATTTCTTCGTCTGTATATTTTTCTTTCAGCTTCTGATATATCTCTGTGTATTTCATGTTATAAATATTTTTGAATGAGAGCTATTGCTTCTTTTCCTTCTACTGCCAACTGTCTTCCAAATTGAGAAAATCCATATTTTTCTTGATACAAATTTATGAGTTCTGTTTTTGGGGTCAGCGACGTAAATCCATAGTACCCTTCTTCGAATGCTATCTGAACTGCAAATGCAATTAGACACCCTGCAACTCGTTCTATTTTCTTATTTCTACCCTTATTTTCTAAAGAATTTTCTATCAGATTTATGTGTATCCGGTATTCATCTGATCTATCGGTTAAAGA
>JAHDFQ010000004.1:0-25584 GCA_020628085.1 Saprospiraceae bacterium | reverse complement strand
AATTTTCTATCAGATTTATGTGTATCCGGTATTCATCTGATCTATCGGTTAAAGAAATTAAACCATGTATTTTTCTGTTCTTTTTTATTCCAAACTTCACAATCTTATATACATCGTATTCTTTTTCTAATGACCAATTAAAATAAAACTGTTTTGATTTATCAATATGCTTATAGTCTGTTTCGTTCAACTTGATTATCTCTGCTTCAAACTCTTGATTTGTTTCTGTTAATAATAATTTCATTTTTGATAAAATAATTTTACTAAAATCGTAAATTTTTGTGATAAAATCTAGTTATCAAGTTTTTTTAAACAAAACTTTAACTTCAAAAACTTCTCCTACCCGTTCTCCCCCAATACCATATAATGAAACGGTAATGACATATCGTCGGATTGAATCAATTTAAAACCAGCTTGTTGAATAATATTTTCCATTTTATAGAGGGGCATACGTTCTTCAACAGGTGGGAAAAGTGAAGGGATTTGTTTCATTTTAAAGTCTATGATAAGTAATTTACCACCTTTTTTCATGCCTTTGCGGAGTTGTGAGAGGTAGGCAATAGGATCGTCAATATAAACCAATGTTTCAGAAATCAGCACGTCGTCTGCTTCTTCCATTCTCAATTTAGCATTATCATTTTCGGCAAGACGGGTTTCAATACGTTGCTGAATACTCTCATCTAGTTCTTTTTTGACATCATTGATAAAATCCAATGCTTTTTGGTCAATATCCAATGCGATCACTTTTTTGACTTTGGTGGCACTTGCTAAAAGAAGTGTAAAATAGCCTTCTGGTCCAGCACCAATATCTGCGATGGTTTTTCCTTCCAAATCACCAAACATGTCCATGACCAAATAAGGTTGTTGCCATTGTCCTCGGACTTCACTTGAATAACGGTTTTCAACAGCGTCTATTTCGGTTGGATCAAGCTCAGAGGATTTGGTATTGATTGCTTTTTGTTGTTCTATATCCGCCTTTTTTAAGGTTGGATTTTCTATTGAATAAGGCGATCCACTGTTATTATAATCAGCACCGCAACTCATACTAATAAGTATCAAAAAAAGACTAAAGAAAAAAAAGTTGAAATATCGCATTCAAATGAAATTTTATACAATTCAAATTTAAAACCATGCAAAAATTATCAAGAGAATAAATTCCCTTGGAAAAAGGTTCTTTCAAGGTGGTTTTAACCCCTTGTCAATATCATTATTAGGACTTTAATTACTTTTGTATGGTTTCAAACAATTCAAAGATAGTGAATTAATTGATTTTGTGAAATACGCTTTTTTAGTCTAATTTTCACACATCGTAATCATCAATCGCTCCATTTTTTGACGCATTGCCTTGTTGGAGCAGGTATAATTATTGGCAATAATTGAAAAAGTGATTGGCTGCCTTGACTTGGTCTGTGCATATCCTGTATAACTCCGAACTCGATTCATACTCCCGCTTTTTGCCCAGATTTTTCCTTGTGCTGCTGTTCCTTTAAACATATTTTTGAGCGTTCCTGTTTGTCCACCAATGGCTAGGGTTTGTTTGAATTGTGCATATAAATTAGGCTCTTTCGAAATCAAATACATGAACTCAGCTAGGTGTTGAGCCGACACCGCATTTCGAGGTGACAATCCACAGCCATCCTCTAAAAATAAACCTTCGGTATTCCAACCTTTCGCTTTCCAAAAGTTCATTACGGCTTCAATACTACTGTATAAATCACCTTTTTTCGTTTGGTTTTGACCAACTGCTCTTAAAATAGCTTCCGCATATAAATTCACACTTTCCTCATTGCAATGTTTAGCTATTTCTATCAAGGAAGGAGATGTTTCTTCGAGTATTTTAGTCGTCTGATTTGAGGTTTTTGTTTCCAAATGCGTACTAGCTTGCTGACGAACAGGAACGCCGTTTGCGACTAAAGCATTGATCAATAATTGAGCCGCCGTCAACATTGGGTTGGGTATCGAACCTTTAATAGTAAATGTTCCTGTTCCTAAAGGAATTGTTCCTCGTACAAATCGCTCTTTTGAATAGGGCGCACCGTAAATATAAGCGTTATCACCCGATCCTCTTGTACCAGAAGTGAGTTCGTTTGTCCAGTTAATATTTTGTTTAGGGTAAGTAGATGTGATGCTAGGCTGTCCACCCAATTTGCTGTTTTGTTGAAAAGAAAGTTCATAACTATTTTCATTAAAATTGAGTCCAAATACTCCTGTTCCATAATAATTAGCCAAATCACTCCACTGCCAAGTAGGTGCATTGACAGTAGTTGGTAACCAAGAACCATCGCCTACAACAGCGCCATTAATTTGACGAATCCCCGCTTTACGAATAGCATTCGCCCAATTTCGTACAAGTTCTTCAAAACCCAATGCCCCATCTATTCGGTTTGATCCGAGGGTTGGATCGCCCATTCCTTTGATATAAATATTTCCGTTTAAAACGCCATCTGTGATGGTTCCATCATAAGCAATTTCGGTTTTAAACTGATAGTCTTTTCCCAAAATAGCCAGTGCTGTTGCAGTTGGAATGACCTTTAAAGATGAGGCGGGAATCATACATTGATTGGGCTGATGTGCTGCAATAATTTGTCCCGTTTGTTGATCTATAATGGAAATACTGACCAAACCATATTTCAAGGCAGGATCATCCACAAAATTCTGAACAGCCGTTTTTAGATCTATCACTTGTTTAGGATTTTGATTGATAGAAACAACTTGTGGAGCATGGTACTCTTTGTTGGTAGGAATATTTGATTCATTGGTACAAGCGAATACGCTCATTAATCCGAATAAAAGGAGGAATAATCTATATTCCAAAACAAAGCCTATCATAAATTTGTACTGTTTATGCGAAAAAATAGTTGCAAAGCAACTTTTTGGTTATTTGTAATTTGTTGACTAGTTTTTAGGTATAGTTTAGTACTTTTTTGTGTCAAAAAAGCTCACCTAGAACTAATTACTAATTAATTGGTCACCAATTACCGTTGCGAAGCAACAACAAACACAAATATAACATGAATCGTGTAGGAATTGGTTGGTTATTAAAAATGGCTTGGCGAGATAGTCGTAAAAATAGGGGACGGCTGATCTTGTTTATCTCTTCCATAGTCTTGGGAATTGCTGCATTAGTGGCGATCAATTCGTTTAGTGCCAACTTGCAAAAAGATATCAATAGCGAAGCGAAAACCTTGCTAGGAGCAGATATTGTATTAGAAGCGAACGATCCCGTTAGCCCTCGAATGGAACTATTATTTGATTCTTTAGGTGGTGAACGTGCTGAAATTGTGGATTTTGCATCAATGGTGTTGTTTCCGAAAGGAGATTTTACGCGTTTGGCACAGATCAAAGCCGTTGAGGGTGATTATCCATTTTATGGAAACCTAAATACCATTCCAAAAGAATCTGCTCGAAATTATCAAGGTCAAAAACGAGCTTTGGTTGATCGAGCGATGATGATTCAATTTAATGGAAATGTAGGAGACAGTATCAAAGTAGGCGAGGTAACTTTTGAAATTGCTGGCGAAGTCAGTTCATCATCAGGACGAGCAGGTATCACTTCCTCTATTGCACCAACCGTCTATATTCCAAAACAATACTTAGAACAAACAGGCTTGATTCAGTTTGGTAGTCGGGTCGATTATTTTCACTATTTTAAACTAGAAGATACCGTCAATGCAGATACTTTAGTATCGAAACATAGACCTACTTTTAGGGAAATGAATCTTCGTCCAGAAACGGTAGAAGGACGAAAAGAAGGTATCGGAGAGGCGTTTTCTAATATGGCAATGTTCCTAAATTTAGTAGGGTTTATTGCCTTGTTATTGGGTTGTATTGGCGTGGCAAGTTCCGTTCATATTTATATAAAAGATAAATTATCAACCGTTGCGATCTTGCGCTGTATGGGTGTCAGTGGGCGGCAAGCTTTTTTGATTTATTTGATTCAAATTTTTATTCTTGGAATATTTGGAGCCGTAATTGGAGCTGCTTTAGGAAGCCTAATTCAAGTCGTTTTACCAACTGTTTTAGGTGAGTTTTTACCTTTACAAAATGTTAGCTCAGATATATCTCTTTCTGCCATTGGAGTTGGAATTTTTACAGGTTTGGGCATATCAGTGTTGTTTGCTTTACTACCATTGTTGGCGATTCGTTCGGTTTCTCCTTTACGCACCTTGCGTGGAACAGATGATACTATTTCTGCTACAACGGATCCACTTCGTTGGTTGGTCTTAGTTTTGATCGGATTATTTATTGGTGGATTTACCTATTTTCAAACAGGAGATATACAAACATCTATATTTTTGATGATTGGAGTAGGAATTGCATTTCTGTTATTGGCAGGAATGGCACGCTTACTGATGTGGTTTTTAAAACGATTTTTCCCGACGGCTTGGAGTTTTGTTTGGCGACAAGGCATTGCGAATCTGTTCCGTCCCAATAACCAAACCCTCATTTTGATGGTGGCGATTGGTTTAGGAACGGCACTTATTTCGACCTTGTTTTTTGTGCAGTCTTTATTGTTGCAACAAGTAGCCATGACGGGAAGTGACAATCAACCCAATATTATTTTATTTGATATTCAAAGTAGCCAGAAAGAAGAAGTTGCTCAACTGGTTAAAGCAAATGATATGCCTTTAGTTCAGCAAGTACCGATTGTGACGATGCGATTAGATAATATTGATGGTGTAACTAAGGCAGATTTTCTACGAGATACAAGCCGTCAAAAAGGAGAACGACGAGGTGAAAACTGGGTCTACAATCGAGAATATCGAGTGACGTATCGAGATACACTCATTGATACTGAAAAGATCATAGAAGGAACATGGCACACCGAAATGCCTCAAAATGACACGACCTATGTTTCTATTTCTACTAGAATTGCCAAATCTATGAAAGCCAAAGTAGGTTCCCAAATTACATTCAATGTGCAAGGAACACTGATTCCAACGGTCGTAAGTAGTATCCGAGAGATTAATTTCAATCGAGTACAAACCAACTTTTTTGTAGTATTTCCAACGGGGATTTTAGAAGAGGCACCGCAGTTTCATGTAGTTGTGTCGAGGGTAAGCAATGTCGAACAATCGGCTACATTTCAACAAGCCTTAGTCAAGGCATTTCCGAATGTTTCGGCAATTGACTTAACGCAAATTCTCAAAACAGTTGACGATGTATTGGGAAAGGTGTCATTTGTCATTCGATTCATGGCATTATTTAGTATTTTGACAGGATTACTGGTCTTGATAAGTTCCGTCGTCTTGAGCAAATATCAGCGTATTAAGGAAAGTGTATTGCTCCGAACATTGGGTGCAAAAAGCCGACAAATTCTATATATCAACGCTGTAGAATATACACTTTTAGGAACACTAGCAAGTATGACAGGTATTTTACTGGCTTTGGTTGCAAGTTGGATTCTAGCTCGATTTAGTTTTAATATTCCCTATCAGCCTAACCTCATTCCAGCTATTATTTTATGGTTGAGTATCACTGCTTTAACCGTATTTATTGGTTTATTTAATAGTCGAGATGTGTTGAATAAAGCACCGTTGGAAGTGTTGCGAAAGGAAGTGTAGAAAGGGAGTTGATTTTACTCTGGCTCATAAATTTCGATAAATAAGTCATCCATGTACATAATATTTGTATCACTGCTTGGTTTCCACAAAAATATTTCAATTTTATTAAACCTTTTCTTGGGTACAGGAAAATCCATATGTACTTCTTTCCATTCTTTTTCAAAGTAGATGCGATCTGGGCGTATTGTATTTTCTATGACTACTGTATCTGTGTCATATAATTTGACAATAAATTGAGGCATTTTCCATTCTGTCCACTCTTTTTTGTTAGGAAAGAAAGATGCGCCAACTCTAAGCCAATTAGAGGTAGATATACTTTGAGGATCAATATTTATTTTGGTGGTGTAAGAATACGGAGAACTATCATTTACAAAAGTAGATTGCGCTCCTGTGTTCGCTTTGTTTCCTGATATAAGTGTAGTTACACTATCCTTTTTTTCAAAACTAGTATTAAATATTGGTATTATATTTTTTCTATTGCCATCATAATCTGTCTTAATATCTAATAATAAGCGATCTTTCGGAAGAACATTTGTGTTTAGAAATATTCGTTTATAATAGGCTTTTGTAATGCCTTCCGAATCAAGTACGGCTTCGTGTACTTGCCACATCTGAAATAGATTTAGAGTTATTCCCGCAACTACGCAAACGGACAGCCCATAAATAAGCCATCTGTAATAGCATATACGTTGGATAAAAGCAGCCATTGGAAAAATGAGTAAAGCATAGGACTGCATCATTGCCCTTTGTCCGAAAGAACCACCATACCACCACATTTCCCAAGAACAAACGATATAGGTATTAAATATTAGAAAACAAATAATGGCAGGGAATAGTGGTCTATGTTTTTGGTAAAGTGGAAAAAGTCCGATTAAAGAAAGACTGATTAAAGGTGTATATACAAGCCAACCTTTTTTAAAACTAAAAAACACGTTATAAAAATTTGGATGGAGCCAATCAAATCCATTTTCTTGATAACTGTAAAATAAAAAATCACCAGTTAGATATTTCCAGTAGCCAAATTGTATACAACCAATTAGGAAAGTGATACAAAAAGTAGCGATGATTTTTAGATCATGTTGTTTCCAAGTTGATAAACGGTTAATCATATCATTTTTGGAAGCCACACCCCATAATAAAGGTATAAAAACAGCTATAATTTCTGATGGTCTTGTTAGTATAATTATTCCTAATAAAACACCAACCAAAATAGCATATTTGAAGTTCGGGGACTGATATAGTTTTTGAGTATAAAAAATTAGAATAGCATAGTAAGTAAATAAATAATTGTGGGTCATAGCATGATCGAATGCTACATAGTTGAGGTAATTAGTACCAAAAACTAAAATAATCAAACAGACTGAGGTCACTTCGTCTGAAAAATAATTCAATAAATTTTTACGGAGATACAACAAACCAATAAAACCAATGAACATGCTCCACCAACTTAAACAAACCTGATAAGGAAGCGAATAGCCATCGGCTAGATAAGTACTTGAAAAACTAGCAAATAAATGTGCTAACAGAAACGCAGGGGTATAAGAAATTGCCTGTCCTGCGGGATAAACGATAACTCGATTACCATTTTCACATTCATTAGCGTTGACGTATCCAGGAGTTGGATTGTATTTTTTTGAAACTGAATCTAAAAAGTCTAATTTTTTGATGTCTTTATAAATGAAGAGAGCGGGCAAATAAGTATAATAACCTGATACATCCCAACTGATGGTTGCGGCAGACTGTTTTTGAGCCCATCTTGGTTTAAAAAAAGCTGTTGTAACAATAAAGACACAACAGATTATTACTGTTAATTTACTTTTGTTTCCTCGCATAGGTTTCGTGCTTTTTACAAAAACCGCTGATATGCGTTCATCAACCGCTCGGGCAGTTCCCCTCTAGTGGCTTTTTGATAATCGTTGTACGAACAGGGAATCATGTGATGACGGGTTGGTTTTTTACGACGTTCTACGGGGACTTCCATCCACCAACGTCCACTTTTATTACTTTTCCAGAAGGTAATTTGATGATTCATTTCCTTTTGATCGACAATATACTCTACCAAATTATCAGTTGATTTTGGGAAGTCATGTTTACGATTATAGTAACCATCTATAAAATACCAACACATCTGAGCAACTAATTTTGCACTCATTTCAGTTTCGTCTTTAGCACTATTATAACCATAAAAACCAACAGAAGAGAGTTTGTCACTCAGACCTGCATACCGACTAATTTGACAGGCTTCTTCACCAAATAAACCGTTTGGAGAAGGATCATTTTGAGCAGGAGCTTCCGAATAGCGAATGGCTTCTATATTGAATGCCAGTAAATCAGCATCTCGCAACAATGGTTCTACTTCTTCTAAATGTGCACGGGTATTGCCCAAACCTACCAAATCAAAGAAGCGATTGGCAAAATATTTTTGAATATTTTTTGATGTGAAATGGCTTTGATTAGATAATAAACTAAGATGGAATAATTTTCTGTTATTTAAAATTTTACTTAAATATAATTCTTTATTGTCTGACTCATTCACATCAAAATGAACACGTTCATCTACGACTACTAAATTAGTTTTAGCTCTTTTTGTATAATGTGCCTGATATTGAGCATAAATATGTTGATTGTTTCCTCCGATTAGAATAGGCAAAATATTGGCTTCATACAGTTCTTTTAAGATTGGAATCACAAAAGAAGGCGAATCCTTTTTCAAATTTCCAAGATCGACAATATTCAAACCTTTAAAGTTATAACTCAACGAATATAGAGCCTTACGAATCGCATCTGCATGATTGGGCTGCATTCCAATGAGGGCAATTTGTGTGGATTCAAGATTAGGTAAGTCCGTTTCGTACGCTTGAATGTGACGTATAAAACAAGCTGTATCTTTAAATAAAGAAGCTTCTCTCTGATGAACTGTTGTAGGATTTAGCCAATTTTGAAACATGAAAGGTTTATAATTTTTCTGTTAGAACTATAATTGTATACTATATTTATAAAAAAACAAAAAATCCAACTAAACATTTTTAAACTATAGTTCGTTGTAGTGTCGCTGAGTTACTTTTTGAGGTTTACGTAGTCAAAAGAAGTGAAAATTAAGAACATATTTATTTTTTTTATAGAAAAAGCGGGTTTTTTAAATTGAAAAAGTTAATTTAGTGGGTAAGTAATCCATATATAAATATGCTTCAGCAGGTATAATCTCATCTATCATATTAACAATATGCTACATTTATCAATAAAAAATCAGGTTTAAATAGCCTTCACTGAAAAAAAGTAGTAAATATTTGTTGCAACTCAAATAAAACAATACATTTGTGAACTTATAATAATAAAGTTAAAGAATATTTTTAATCTAAAACTTTATAGAAATTAAAAGCTAGAATAATCTTTTTCTTATAAACATTAAATTGATTGAATTACCTAATATTTATTAATCTATCAAAGCAAAACCTTATGACAAGGAAGTTTACTATACTATTAGTGCTGTTATGTGGTGTGTTCGTATATGGTAACGCACAAGACGATAGCAGCTTGAAAATTACATCGAAGCCAAATGACATGTGGGAACTTGGTATCCACGTTGGCCACACTGCTCTTACGGGAGATGTTGACTGGAATTCTGATTTCGGAATCGGTTTACACTTACGTAAAGCATTAGATTATACTTTTTCTGTACGTTTAGACGCTGGATATTACAGAATGAACGGAGAAGAAGATGCAACAATTAGAAGAGTAGAAGGAGGTGTTTACGGATTTGGAAATGACTGGCTACCTGTATACAATTCTTCACTAATTTCTGGAGACGTAGCTATCTTAGCTAGTTTGAACTCGATGAAAGTAGGAAGAAAAGGTAAAATAAATCCTTATATCTTTTTAGGACTAGGAGTTGCTTCTATGTCTATTAATGCTGAGGATAACGATACGGATGGTGAATTTGAAGTTTCTGATGATCGTTTTGATGATAGCTTTGGAGTCTCTCCATATGGAACTACTGGTTTTGGTCTTGGATTCAAAATCGGTGATAAGTTAAGTTTATCTTTAGAACATAAATTAGCTATGTTTTTCGGACGTGGAGGTGATTTGTTAGATGGTGTTGAATTAGATAATAATGGTTCTGAAACATCGGCTAATGATTTATTGAACTACACGAGCCTACGTTTAGGTATTGCTTTGGGTAAAACTGAAGAAAAATCTTTACCATTATGGTGGGTTAGCCCAATGGATATGTTGGTAGAAGACTTAGCTGAAGTTAAGGCTCGTCCAAAACTAGATTTAACAGATACAGATGGTGACGGTATTATTGATATGATCGATCAAGAAGTTGATTCTCCAAAAGGAGCAGCTGTTGATACACGTGGATTCGCTTTAGATAGTGATGGTGACGGTATTGCTGATTATCAAGATAAAGAGCCTTATTCTCCACCAGGATATAAAGTTGATTCTGAAGGTGTAGCTCAAATTCCTGATCCAAACTACCAAACGGAAGAAGATGTTAACCGTATTGTAGATGCAAAGATCGCTGCTATTGATTTTCCTACTCCTGAGCAGTACAACTGGTTCTTACCTATGATTAACTTTGCTGACGATTCTTATACGATTAGAAAATCAGAGCTAGGTAAAATGCGTCAGGTTGCAATGGTTATGAAAGATAACCCAGGTATCCGTGTGTTAGCTAAAGGATATACAGATAAGAGAGCTTCTGATTGTTATAATGACTTATTATCATACAATAGAGCATCAGCAGCTATTGACTACATGGTAAGCAAATATGGTATCGCAAGAGATCGTTTTGTATTGGGTTATGCTGGTGAAACAGATGTAATTGTTGATACAAACGGTGCAAGCTTAGTAAACAGAAGAGTTGAATTTTCTGTAGCTAGAGGTGCTTCATCTATGGCTCGTCCTGATTGTGGTGTGTCTAAGGCAGGTTCAGGTAAAAACTACTCTGGAAATAAAGACGCTGGTTATTAAGAATGATTATTCTCAAATAACGTTAGCGTAAATAAATAAAAGAAGAGCCATTCCGATTTTCGGAATGGCTCTTCTTGGTTTTTTTAACAGCAACGTCAATTATTAATTTCTAATTTAGTTGTACCTAGTCCATAACTTCTACAAAAATATGCTCCGCAAATTTCTTAGAAACATTGACATTTTTATTATCAAATGTAATCATAATAGATCCGTCGAAATCATGAATTTCTGAAA
Source organism: Saprospiraceae bacterium (assembly GCA_020628085.1). GTDB lineage: Bacteria > Bacteroidota > Bacteroidia > Chitinophagales > Saprospiraceae > JAHDES01. The sequence goes on along the minus strand of JAHDFQ010000004.1, from coordinate 14,812 downwards.
CTTTTATTGTACTCGAAAGAGCCAGTCCTATTTGAGAAACGTATTTCAAAAATGCAACCGAACTATCTTTCACCGATACCAGTCGGCATATACTGCCTTCCGATAATTCCGCTAGGGTTCGTTTAGCTTGAAATTCATAAACGCCATCTTGTGTTGGAATAACGTCACCATGTGGATCTGTTTTAGGATTTCCCAAAAACCGATCTAATTCCTGTATCAGTTTAATTGATTGGATATGCTCCAATTGCTCCGCTACTTCATGCACCTCATCCCAACTAAAATTCAAATGTTGATATAAGAATGTTTCCCATAATCGGTGTTTCCGAATCAATCGAAGCGCAATTGCTCTACCTGTGTCTGATAGTTCTAATTTTCCGTACTTTTCATAATCTACCAATCCTTTTTCTCTCAACTTTTTAAGCATTCCATTTACAGATGCAGGCGATAAACCAAGGTGATCTGCCAGTTGATTGGTGCCAGCTTTTTGTTCTATCGACTCAATTGTCAAATGAAACAATGCTTTTAAATAATCTTCTTCGTTTTTTGTCAACTGCATATAAAGGAAACTATTTTTTAATTTCGATACTACAAAAGTATAGCTATTCGTTAAGAAAACCGATTATAGATTTAAGATTATGATAATATTGGACTTTAATAGTAAAAATAGTAACCCATACAATTAAAATTTGATTTGAAATCATTTATTGTCACAAATTTTTAATACTAAATAGATCAAAACATAATATATTCTTTATATTTACAACTAGAGAATAGTTAAAAAGGTGGATTCCCATCATTTTGACTTCCAAACAAACACCTATAAGCAACAAAGTCGATTACAAGTAATCGTTGCAATCCCAGCAGTTTTTTATATGATCCTAATTAGAGTTTCTTTGTCAACCAAAGAAGGATTAGTCCTATGAATCATATATCAAAGGGAACGTTTTAAAAACACATTAACCATATGAAAAAATTACTTTTTTCTGCTTGCATTTCTGTGCTCGCTTCTATAATTGTCTCGCTCAATGGACAAACACCTATAAAAATAGGAGGAGGAGAACATTTCAATAATGTTACAATCAGTACCAGTAGTACCCAAAACGAAGAAGTTGGTTCTAACACCTTGAATGGTCATGGGATGGCACCTAATTTGGTGGCTGCTTCTCGATTTTTGGGTCATGCAACCTTGGGGGCGGACTACGAAACCATTGTAGCATTATCCAACTCAAGTTTTAGTGATTGGATTGATGCTCAACAAGCTATGCCCGTTTCATTTTTATTGAAAGATAATGTAGAACAATTGAATCAAATGGCGATTGATTCGATGACTTTTTATGGTACGGATATGAGTAATTTCCAGATGCGATATCGTCATTTTGCCGCTGCTTGGACCAAATATATGGTAGAATCACCAGATATTTTAAGATCAAGAGTTGCATTGGCGTTAAGTGAAATCTTCGTCCTTTCTTCATATCCCGATTTTGATGATGAACCACGTATGATTGCCGATTATTATGATATTTTTCTGAGAAATGCCTTTGGGAATTATCGAACAATCTTAGAGGAAGTGACCTATCACCCAGGAATGGGACAATACTTGACTTCGTTGAATAATCCAAAATCTAATCCTGCTCAGAACCTATTTCCTGATGAAAATTATGCACGAGAAATCATGCAGTTGTTCTCTATTGGGTTATTTGAATTGAACCAAGATGGAACACCCGTTTTAGATGCTAACGGAAATCCTATAGAAACATACGATAGCAATGATATAGTTGAACTAGCAAAAGTATTTACAGGATTATCATGGGGAGATGCTCTTTTCTTTGGAATAAATAATGCTCCAACAGATGATAGTAAAGTTACACCTATGGTAATGTTTAATGATGAACACGAGTCAGGTGCAAAAACATTACTAAACGGTTTAAATATTCCAGATAGAAATCCAGTTGATGGAGATGCAGATATAGCCGATGCACTAGATTTTTTCTATAATCACCCAAATACAGCACCGTTTATATCCTTTCGCCTGATTCAACGATTAATCAAGTCCAACCCATCACCTGAATATGTCGAGCGTATATCGAATGTATTTAGTGATAATGGGGCAGGTATTCGTGGAGATATTGGTGCTGTTGTAAAAGCTATTTTACTGGATCAGGAAGCTAGAGATTGTGCAATGGTCAATCAGCCTTATCAAGGTATGTTGAGAGAACCGATGGTGCGTCATACGCAATTGATCCGTGCTTTCAATGCTTCTGTACCTAATGGTTCTGGTATATATCGCGATGATATGGACAGAATGTTGGCAGGTATCGGTCAACGTCCAATGACTGCTCCTTCCGTATTTAACTTTTTTACTACAGATTTTCAACCTATCGGCCCAGTAGAACAAGCTAATCTAGTCGCCCCAGAATTTCAATTATTAGACTCCAGAACGATCATCGAATACGGATCATTATTAAATAGATGGTTGGAAGATGATGATGAGGTAATGGAGTATAGTTCGCTTTTTGATGATGAGATATACCATTTAGATAAAGAAGCCTATTTAGATTTATCAGATGAATTAGCTCTAGCAGGTGATGCAGATATTTATCGATTGGTAGAGCGTTTAAATCTGATTTTAGCTCATGGACAGCTTAAAGAAACCACCCGAGCAAATATTGTGGATAAGATTAAACAAGTTCCAGAAAATCAACCCGAATTTAGGGTTCGGATAGCCATGTTTTTAGTGATGTATTCACCTGATTATATGATTATTAAATAAGTTTTTGTGCTTATATAAATAGAGTTAATTTCTTTTGAAAAATTGTGGTTTTCATAGATAGCCACTTGAATATAAATATAATGAAACGTAGAAATTTTTTAAAATATAGTGCTTGTGCAGGAATGAGTAGTCAAACAATTCTGACGACTTTAGTAGATTTATGCAAAGCAAGTGCCATCACATCGAGTAGTACAACGGGATACAAAGCATTGGTTTGTGTGTTATTAAATGGTGGTAACGACTCTTTTAATACACTTATTCCTAGAGGTACATCTGAATATGCCGAATATGCTACAACACGTTCAGACTTGGCTATTCCACAAGCCAATATTTTACCCATTAATCCTATTACACCAATAGGAAAAGATATGGGCGTTCACCCGAATATGCCACAAGTACAACAATTATTCGAAAACGGAAATCTTGCTTTTATTTCTAATGTTGGAACGCTCATTGAGCCAATATTAGATAATGTGGATTATGGAAATAAAGCTCGACCCCAAAAATTAGGTTCACATTCGGATCAAAGAGAACAATGGATGACTTCATTTCCACAAGAAAGTAGTTCACTTGGATGGGGAGGTCGAACTGCTGAAATTCTGAGTAGTCTGAATTCTAATGCTAATATTTCGATGAACATCTCTTTGGAAGGAAAAAATATATTTCAAGCGAGTAATGCTTTATTAGAATATTCAATTGCAAACGATGGAAATGGCGCAAAATTAATAGATGAAGTAGATAGCTATTCAAATGGGGGATTTTTAACCTTACTTAGAAATGGAGGTGTAGATAGTATGGTCGAAGAATCATATCTCAACGTTTTTGAACAGACTATCGCCAATATAACAGGATCTTCATTAGAAGCTAGTGCATTATTTGGAAGTGCTATAGCTGCCGTTCCTCCTTTTGCGACAACTTTCTCGGACAATAATTTATCAGAAGATTTATCAATGGTCGCCAAGACCATAGCTGCCCGTACGACATTAAATATGAATCGTCAAATTTTCTTCGTGTCTTTAGGCGGTTTTGATAATCACAATAACTTTGGAAGACATTCAGAATTAATGACCGAAGTTAGTACTGCACTAGGTGAGTTTTATGCTGTTTTACAGGAAATGGGAGTTGAAAATGAGGTGACTACCTTTACCATTTCTGATTTTTCAAGAACGTTGACTTCCAACGGTAGTGGGTCAGATCACGCTTGGGGTGGAAATGCAATGGTTATGGGTGGTGCTGTAAAAGGAAGAGAAATTTATGGTTCGTACCCTGATTTATATATTGACAACAATCCATTAATGACCAACTCACGTGGTCGATTTATACCGACCACTTCTTGCGATGAATATTTTGCCGAATTGGTTTCATGGTTTGGTGTTTCCGACGGAGACATACCGTATATTTTACCAAATATTGGTAACTTTTATTCCGTAGGTTCAACTACGCCACCAATTGGTTTCTTGTTGTAAAAGGTTTGATTCTTTTCTAAATAAAACAGAATAGATCACTAAAATCAATCAAAATCATGACAATCTACAAATACATACTACTTTCAATTAGCATTTTAATAAGTTCAATGTTGTGGTCTCAAACCGTACCTCCACCAACTACTAATACCTGTATTGGTGAGCAAGGAAAAATAAAATGGTTGTACTGGAATAATGTAGAACGCAGCACCATAGATTATCTACATGTACATAATAGTTTTCCGCAAGGCCCTTCGGGGTTTCAATATATTACTCAACTAGATTCGCCAAGAGGATTTAGTGATTATATGGGCTCCAAAATGACGGGATATTTTACTGTTCCCGAAACAGGTACTTATGAGTTCAATTTGATGGGCGATGATCGTGCTGATTTTTATTTAAGTACAGATGATGATCCAGCAAATTTGGTATTGGAAATTTCTCTCAATGGTGTTACGGGACGTACGGATTTTTATGGACATCCAGAATCTATTAGCGTTCCAATCAATTTAACAGCAGGTAATTACTACTACTTTGAGGTAGAACATAAAGAACAGACTGGTGATGATTATGCAAGATTATTCTGGCATGCACCAAGTTTTGCGGACATGGAATGGCAGATTGTTCCAGTCAACCATATTTATGAAAATTTATGTGATGCAAGCGTTTGTCCACCAATGGGAGAACCTTGTGATGATAATGATGCCAACACGACGAATGACCGTCAAGATGGTTCATGTAATTGTATTGGAGATCAACCTGCACCATTTGAGTGTGTCGGAAGACAAGGCATTCTTCAATCTTTAACTTGGCGTGGTATTCCAGGTTCTAGTGTCAGTAATTTACTAGCTGATCCACGATTTCCACTAATGCCAGATACGGTAGAGTTTATCACCAATTACAACCATTTTAGTCAATACAATACGATGCCTGTCGATGAATATGGTAGTTTGATAAAAGGATATATGACGGTACCGATCACAGGTGATTATCAATTCAATGTTACGGCTGATGATCGTGGAATTTTGAATTTAAGTACAGATGAAGAACCATTCAACATGACACAAGTCTGTAATACCATCAACGGAAATGGAATTTTTGAACATGATGAACATCCTGAACAAACCTCATCCTTGATTCCAATGATCGCTGGGCAATATTACTATTTTGAGTTTTATTACAAAGAAGGCACGGGAACAAATCGCTATCATATTTATTGGAAAACCCCATCAGTAGGTGGAAATAATTGGAAAGTTATTCCATTGACTTATTTATACGAATATCGCTGCGAAACGGCTTGTTTACCAGACGGAACTCCGTGTACGGACGAAGATTCCTCCACCTTTGGGGATGTAGTAACGGGATGTAATTGTGCGGGTGTGCCATGTCCTGGCGGTGATTGTACCGAATTAGAAACGTATACTCCTTATGATGCCTGTGATTACAAAGATGAACATAGCGGAGCAACGGGCAATAGCTGGTTGTCGTGTACAATTTCACCTAATCCGAACTCGAATCGAGGTGATTCTCACTGGATTTTATATGATTTTAATGAAGTGTATAGTTTAAATGCGTCTACTATTTATAATTATAATGTAACGGGAAGTACTGGAAGTGGACTTAAAGATATTGTTGTCGATTATTCTGTTAATGGAACAGATTGGGTGGAGGCAGGATCATATCAATTGCCACAAGCATCAGGATCAAGTAACTATGCTGGAATCATTGGTCCTGACTTGGCAGGTGTAGCCGCTAAATATGTTTTAATTACCGCTTTAACAGTCTGGGATAATGGCAACTGTGCTGGTTTTAGTGAAATCATTTTTGATGCGACCACTTGCCCTGATGCAGGTACAGTATGCGACGATGGCGACCCTACCACAACTGATGATCGCTATGATGGATACTGTAATTGTAAAGGAATCGGATTACCCGTAAATGATTGTACAGTTGATACGATTATCATAGCAGATAGTCCCGCCCAATCTAAAACGTATGCTGCGATCAAATATATCGAATCTGATTTAATAGTGGATCAACATGCCAACACGAGCTTTGTGGCAGGAGAAGAAATATTTCTAGGCGCTGGCTTTGAAACGGAATTAGGTGCTAATTTTTGTGCAACGATTATACCTTGTACGGGTACGAGCTCTCTGGGCGAGTCTACACCCGATGCTCAAATACAATTGCAAAATCATAATGCTGCTGCGACACCATTTTTTGTTCGTCAAGATATTAATCAAAAGATCGTTTATACTAAATTGGAACAAAAGGAGGCTACTTTGGCTGTTCTGAAACTTACAGATTATAAAGGAACAGTTCTTTTAGAAGAAAATATTTTAAACGAAAAAGGAATATTTGACTATAAAATAGATTTAAGTGGCTATGAAAATGGTGTTTATACTATTTCTATGGAAGCCAAAGGCTTATTTTATACAGAAAGAATCGTCATACAATAATCATTTAAACGATATGGGTTTATTGAAGAAATCCATATCGTTTTACTTTCCCTTGCCTTAATTTATACTTCTTGTCAGACCATACCCCTTGTCAAACTATAATTGGACAACATGAAAAAATATTCAGTTAAGTATCTATTTCTTTTATTCATCAGCTTATTTTCGCAAAGTATATGCTCACAAGTGACTTGGACGGGTGGTGCGACAGGCAACTGGAGTACAGCGAGTAATTGGAGCACGGCTAGCGTTCCTACTGCAAGCGACGATGTTCAGTTTACTACGGATGTTGTCATTTCACTTGATGTGAATGCCACGATCAAATCAATGGAAGTACAAGGTGTAGCAGGGACAGATGTGGTTATCAATGCTGCTGGTGGTACGATGTTAACCATTGATGGGGCAGATATTAATGGAGCTGGACTTCGCTTAGATGAAGGAAATTTTGAACTAGGTGCAGGTATTACAATGACCATTCGAAATAATCTAAATAGTGGTATTGTGGTCGACAATATGGATACCTTGACGAATAACGGTACGATTTACGTAGAAGATTATGAAGGAACTTTAGGTGGTAGTGATGATGGTATTTTGATTAACAATACGAGTTTATTTACGAATAATGGAACGCTGATTTTAGACGATTTAGACATAGAAGCAGGGAATAATGCGTATGCCCTTCAAATAGCAAATGGAAGTACATTCATTAATTCAACTGGTGCAATTGTTAGGGGGGTTACTGCGGCTATGACAGCTAACTCGATTAGCCGACATGTTATTTTATTATCAGGGTCAACTCTTACCGCTACTGCTGTTAACGATGGAGCTATTATAATCGGAAATGGAGATAATACACGTATCCAACAATATCCAATTTTTAATCAATCAGGTTCATTCACCAACAACGGAACAATCACGATTGATGGCGCGCTTCGACCTGGAATTATAAATGATAACCCAGGTGCTGATTTTACCAATAATGGAATTATTGATATTGACAATGCAGACGATGGTATTCTAAATACAAGCGACGCAGATATATTTATAAACAATAATCAAATATTAATTGGAAATGGAGATGATCTATTGATTGACGACCATGGAATCCGCAACCAAAAAGTATTCGATAACTACGGTGCAATAATAATCAACGGTACGAACGATCAAGGTATTTATTCTTCCGGACCAGATGCTCTTTTTACCAATTATTCAACTGGAATCATCACAATTGATAACGTATCGGCAGATCAAATTTTGAATGGTGATGGAACAAATGGAGGTGTTTTTATCAATGATGGAGGATTAATTAATATCAATCAAAATAGTACGATTACAGGTGGAAGTGCAGCCTTATTGAATAATGATTTTGCGAATTTGATTAACCAAAATGGTGGTATCATCAATATAGATTTTGTAAATAACGAAGCTGTTCGATCTGATGGACAAGGCACAAATGCTTTAGTCAATACAGGAGCAGGTTCTGTTATAAATATCGGAAATTTAGAAATGAATACTATTGGTGATGGTGGAAATTTTGATGACGCACTTTATGCAAATGGCAATATTCGTAACGAAAATGGCGCAACTATAAATATCAAAGAATGCACAGGACGTGGAATTGTCCTAACAGCACTTGGTAATTTTACAAACGACAATGGGATCGTAAATATTGATAATGTACTCGAACATGCTATTAGTAACACTGCTGAGAATGGAAATAAATTTGTCAGTACAGGATCAAATGCCGTTATCAATATTGGTCAAAACACAAGTAATGGAACGGGGCAGACAGATGACAATGCTATTCGGAACGACGGAACATTTGAAAATTTAAACGGCTCAACCATCAATATTGATAATGTTCTAGGAGGCTATGCCATTGACCTCGGATCGAGTTCTAGTCTAGACCCAGATACCTTACGAAATAGCGGAACCATCAACATTTCTCAAAATAGTGGTTTTATTGATCGAGAATACAATATTTGGGTGCGAGATACCTGTGTGTTAGAAAACTTAGCTGGTGGTGAAATTAATATTAGTAATGTGCAGAGTTATGGAATTTACTTTTTCCCCGAAACCGAGTTTGTTAATAATGGAACGATTAACATCACCGATTATGAGCAAACAACTGGTGGATCAGATAATGCTATTTATTTAAAAGATGCCAAATTATGGTCTAACGATGGTACGATTCGTATCAATGACCCTGCAAATCCAGGCTACTTTTTTAGCCATGCTATGTATATCGAAAATACACCTGTATTAATGGGGGTAAATAGTAATATTATTATTGCAGATCCTACCATGACCACAGGATATATTGGAGGTTCAGGCTTATATTTTAATAATTGTACTGTAGATAATGCTGGTGCGATCACCATCGGAAACGGAACGACAAATCGTATTCAAGCCAATGGAATTCAATTTATAAATACCGATTATACAAGCACATCAACAAGTAACATTACCATCAATGGTTTAAATGTAAATACCAACGGAATCCTAATATCGAGTGGTTCATTTAGCAATGCAGGAATCATTGACATTGACAATGTACACCGTGGAATTAATGCTTCTTCAAGCTCTTCTTTTTTCAATAATAGTGGAAATATTAAGATCGGAAATGGAACACCCGACCAAGTGAAAAGTATCGGATTTTTCAATCAAACCGCCTTAACCAATACAGGAATAATTACAACGAACGGTACAACAAGCGATGGTATTCGTTCGGCTCACCCGAATGCTAGTTTCAACAATTCTGGAACAATCAATATCGATCATTCTAATGCAAATGGCTTAACAAATGGTTTTGGAAGTAATAACCTAAGTCCATTTACCAACAACGGTGGAACAATCAGCATTGGTCTTAATGGTGGAGTAAATAATATATCTAACATCGGACTTTTTATAGACGATGCGGGTAGCTTGACCAACACAAATGGTGGAACAATCACCATTGCTAATACAGGAATAAATACCCTTCAAAACGAAGCCTCTGGTGCAAATCAGTTACTAAATACTGCTTGTTCCATCATAAATCTGAATGGAAATTTTGACAATAGTGGGACTTTTAATAATGAAGCAATTATGTTATTAGATGGAGGATCATACACGTATACGAACGATTTGAATAATACAGGTTATATTCAAGATGATAGTGAAATGTTGATTGTTAATGACCGAAATATGGGAACGATAGATGGTATTTCGAATATGGGAACAGTAATGAGTAAGATTACTATGCTTTGCCCAACTGCCGATCCAAGTGATGTTATTATTTCAGAATCCACAAATATCGCAGCCAACGACTTTCCTACTACGAATACATGGTATTTTGATGCAGGATTGACCACAGCAGCAGGAACATTTGATATATCGTCAAATACCTTTTCTTTTACAACACCACCAACTGCCAACTCCTCGCAAACACTTTATTTTAATGTAAATGGAGTAGGAGGGTGCAATTCTACTGGAAATGTGACCATCGACATTCAAGATGATCCGTCTTGTAATAGTTGCCCTCTAAATGCTACTATTTCTGGAATTCCGTTGGATAATGAAGTAGTTGAAGTACAAAACACAATCAATACAACGGGGACAGTTATCATACAAAATACCAATACAGTTGTATTCAAAGCAGGTGTTCAAATCTGTTTAGAAGCAGATTTTGAAGTTGAGCTCGGAGCAGACTTCGAAGCAAAGATAGAAGCTTGTTCACCTTTATCTGCTCCTAAAATTGAATAGAAACGTATCACGACCTTTAGGTTGTGAAGAAACCGATTCTAAAAAAAGAATCGTTAGATGAAGTTTGTATCTTCATCTAAAACAGTTTTTTAGTAATCCCTACTACCTTAGCCCAGAAAATGTAAAAATTATAGGAATACCCAAGAATAGATACACACAATATGAAAATCACTAAACTCACACAACTCTACTTTTGCTTAACTATAATTGTATTAACGCATATTGCTTCTAGCACCAGTTTTGGTGGACGAAATAACAATACGGCTTGCGGTGGATGCCACGGACCAGGTAATTCTGGTATGATGATGCTAACGGGTTTACCTACAACAGCTACCGCTGGGACCACATATAATGGTCAAATTTGTATAGTTGATCCTGTGAATAATTCAGGGATGGCGAACGGTGGCTTTCGTTTAGATATTTCACAAGGAACATATTCTAACCTCGGTGTGGGTGTCCGAACAGGCGGTGGTGGACTGACTCATAATATGCCCAAATCAGTTTCTGGGGGACAATTTTGTTGGACATTTGATTGGACAGCTCCTGCCTCAGGAAATTCTAACTTGCAATTATATGGTAATGCCGCAAATGGTGATGGAGATAATACTAATGCAGATCAAGGCGGTTATCAGATGTTTGCTGTCATTCCAACCGTTAATCCTTGTGCTACTGATCTAGTCATTACCGACAATCCAATTCCAACAGGAACATATGAATCTTCCAATTCTATCACTGCTATGACGCCCTTGGCTAGTACATCAACAGTTGTCTTTGACACACCTAATTGTATAAATTTACAAGCCAATTTTGAAGTACCACTTGGAGCAGATTTTGAAACGACGGTAGGTACAACTCAAGGTTGTTTTACCAATCCCAATCCTGTAACGAACGTATTTTACGATACCAAAGAATGGATAAAAACAGAGTGATAAAAATGTAAGACAGGCTTTAGGTCAATGTCATTAAGTTAAATAAATTAAAATATTTAATAGGTTCTAGCATGATTGTTTAGTAAAAAAATGTTCTTTAAAACGCTTACTCAAGGATCTCGCTAGGGTGTTGTAAATGACTGATAATCAGATCGTAAAACCCGTTAAGTTATATTTATTGCTCCGAGAAAAGATAAAAATATCATTTATGAGGATAATATTGTCGAAGTCTATTTCCTAAGCAAGTTACTTAAAATACCGCTCACTAATCGCTGTTTTATGTTCCTTAATATAATCTAATAAAGCCGTTGCAGCAGGTGATAGTTGTTTACCGCTGCTATGGCATAAATTCCAGTTGGTTACAATTGGCAAGCCCTTCATAGGTACAATTCTCATTTTTTGAAGTTCTAACTCACTTCGGATACCAATTACTGGCATAATAGATAAGCCCAGACCTGCTCGAACAGCTTGTTTAACTGCTTCGTTGGAGACCAATTCCATAGAACGGTTGACCGTAATTTGATTTTTAACTAAAAAATTCTTCATAGCAGCTCTGGTGGCAGAACCTTCTTCTCGAAAGATTAATACATGCTGATTGAGTTTTTTTGCCATCATTCGAGTACCCAGATTTGGATAGTCCGTTGCTGCAACAAGATGCCATTCATTCTTAATTAACGGTAAACATTCTAATGATAGCGTTGGTGGAATAACCGATATTAAAGCAAAATCTACGGTGTTCTCTTGTAGGCTCTCTACAACTTTTGTTTTGTTCGTTACATCAATAGACAGTCGAACTTGTGGGTATTTTTTAGTGAAACCTGTCAAGAAATAAGGCATGACATATTTACCAGTTGATGCTGCTGCTATTTTAATTGTTCCCGTTATAACTCCCTTGTAACTATCTTTAGAAACCTCAATTTGCTCTACAATACTCAATATTTTATTGGCTAATATATATACCTCTTCTCCGAAAGAAGTGATGTATAACTTCCTTCCGATAACTTCAATCAATGGAATTTCAAACTCTTCTTGAAGTTTTTTTAGCTGAATTGAGACCGCTGGTTGTGTTAAATATAAAGCTTCAGCCGCCTTTGTAATACTCTGATATTCATAGACTTTAATAAAGATTCGTAATTGATGAATAGTATAGTTCATAAACTATTGTTTATTAATTGTATTAAAAACATAAATTAAAGTTAATAAAAAAAATACTCACCTTTGTGTTGTAATTAAAAATAATTCAATTAAACCTAAAAATTAAATACCATGTTATTACAATCATCTGAAACGTTCACACATTCATGTTTTAAGCAACCGAAGAAAAACCACAACGACAAAGACCTGCAAAAGATGTTGATGCAAGTTTTACAAAATGTGGGTATTAGTTCTGATAAAGTTCAGTTCAATGAAAATGATGTATTAGAAATTGGTCAAATTCCAAATTTGAAGTTACACACCTTGATGCTGGAAATCGAAAAATTAGGATTAGAAATGAAGTACACCAAAAAAACGATGATCGAGATTTGTTAAACAAATGGAAAGTCTTTTAGAAAACTTAACGAACCCAGCACTCCTTTTTTTTATATTAGGAATTATTGCCATACAGATTAGTAACGACCTGAAAATACCAGATTCTTCCTCTAAATTTATTTCTATTTATCTGTTGCTTTGTATTGGATTTAAAGGAGGAAACGAATTATCACACGCACCGTTTAGCCTAGAAATTTTGAGCAGTATGCTACTCGGTATAGGACTGGCCACTGTTGTTCCGCTACTCGCATTTTTTGTAATTCGACGCGCTGTAAATACCAAAAATGCAGGTGCTATCGCAGCAGCTTACGGATCAGTCAGTGCCGTTACCTTTGTTACGGCAATCTCTTATTTAGAGTTTGAAGGTGTAGGTTTTGATGGACATATGATTGCCGTAATGGCATTGATGGAAGCTCCCGCAATCGTCGTCGGAATTTTATTAATTCGATTGTTTGATAAGGAAACAGAGGGTTCAACAACCGAAAAACCATCTTTTTCTAGCGTTTTCAATCATTCGATTAACAATGCGAGTGTTTTCTTAATTATCGGTAGCTTAATCATTGGTTTTTTGGCATCAGATCAACAAGCCGCAGGTATTAAACCCTTTACGACCGATATTTTCAAAGGATTTTTAGCAATATTCTTATTGGATATGGGTATTCGGGCAGGATCACAAATTGGTGCTATGCGACAAAACGGATGGGCTCTAGTTGCTTTTGCAAGTATTTTTCCTTTTTTCAACGGATTAGTGGCGCTTTGGGTAGCGTCTTTCTTTACGGCTTCTACAGGTAATTTACTATTGTTTGCCATTTTAGCTGCGGGTGCTTCTTATATTGCTGTACCTGCTGCTTTTAAGAATGCTGTTCCAGAATCCAATCCAGGGGTATACTTATCCATGTCGCTGGGAATCACATTTCCCATTAATATTATTGTTGGTATTCCTTTATACTATCATATTATTCATCATCAAATGGTGGTCGTCTAACACAAAAGTATTGTACATGAAATCTTGAATTCCAAAAAAAAATAATCTATGACTGATTTTATATTTTTAGTAAAAGTAAATGAAGCCGTTGCCACACACGATTTGGCTTTTTATCAGACAAGTAATTGCAAATTATGTATCGCCCTAGCTATCGTATGTGCATTAGGCATCATTGCAAAGCTACAAGGCAAAAGTCAAATTAAACAGTATATAGAAACAACGAGCTCAACATCATAATTAAGGACTCAATAATAATAATCTATATTCAAGGAATATCGAAATGAATCGGTATTCCTTTTTTTAATTAAAAGTACCTCGTAATTTTAAAATTGAATTTAGTTCAATAGTGGAGGATACAGGAATCGAACCTGCGACCTCTTGACTGCCAGTCAAACGCTCTAGCCAACTGAGCTAATCCCCCTTTTGAGTAATTAAGTAATCAATATATTTTCTACTTTTTTTCGCTTTTATAGCTCTTTCTCTTACTAATGCTTCTTTATACGTCTCAAATAATTCTGTATGTACTATTTTCCAAGGTCTTCCACTTTTCGTAGATTTAGTAGCCCCTGCGTTATGTCTTGATAGTCGATTTTCTACATTGGCACTCGCTCCTATGTAATAACGATCTCTACTTTCTGAATACAGTATATAGACTCTAAATTCATCCATAATCTCGATTGCTGAAGACCTTCCCGAAGTCTTTCGGGACGCTCTAGCCAACTGAGCTAATCCCCCTTTTGAGTAATTAAAATCAGAATTATCCATTTAAAGATTGTAGGCGTTATTTGTACTTTTCGTTGTTATCGGGCATCAAGCCCTCAACAACGATTAATGGTGGTTGTTAAGGAGGAGAAGTGTATATAGAGTGCTGTAAAACAGCACTCTATATACACTTCTCCTCCTTAAACCTCCAAGACAATTTTGAGGGCTCGACG
>JAHDFQ010000129.1 GCA_020628085.1 Saprospiraceae bacterium | reverse complement strand
TAGAATACTTGTTTTTGTGTCTTTTATCGAATAAAAATCTAAAAATTGGCTCTGGAAAATCATTTCGATACAATAAAAACAAAAAAGTGTATTATTTAAAACAAATACATTATAACGGATATTAACACTTCGGTTTTTATCATTATATAAATAAATAGAAATCAGTATTTTATAATATTGGTATCTAAACAGTAATTGTGTAAAAGTAGGTTGATAAGATAGCCACTTATACACACTTACTAACGATGGTATCTTATTATATTAAAATAAAGCTAAATTGAGGTCAAAATTGTGTATATCCATATCACTTATCGACATCCAATTTGTGCCAAATCGTGACGGTGGATAAAAAATATACTAATAGAATAACTTGTACACCAAATGTTCATAAGTTTGTAAAAAACTGATTTTCAATAAACTGTAAAGTGAAGACATTGTTAGTTTACCAGAACTAAATATTAGTATTGTAATTACTTAATATAAAGTAGTTTTTTTGTTCACGAATTAACAGCACTAATGATGATAGACTTTTTTTAATTTTAAAATAATATTATTAATAAGAGTTATGACAGAATTATGTGCAATCGAAAAACAAAACAATTTATTTTTGTAGCAAATTCATAAATAGAATTTTTATTCCAATTTTTGATAAAAGTAGTTGTATGGAAAAGTATGCCACAGTCGATCCAGTAACCTCACAAGAAAAAATGAATCACCAACAGCCCATTGCTCGATCTGTTCAGATTTGGTTGATGATCGGGGTAGTGTTGGTCTTTGTGCAAGTATTGATAGGAGGAATTACACGTTTGACAGATTCTGGTTTATCGATTACGGATTGGGAAATTATTTCTGGAACATTGCCTCCATTGAATGAAGGACAGTGGATGGAAGCATTTGGTAAGTATCAAGTTGAAGCGAAGAAGCAGTTTGAGAGTTTACATGCAGATATGACACTTTCGGAGTTCAAGGTGATTTATTTTTGGGAATATTTTCATCGCTTGTGGGCTCGTAGTATGGGGTTTGTATTCTTATTCCCGTTTATTTACTTTGTAGCCAAAGGAATGCTTCCTAAATGGCTTATTAAACGTTTAGGTGTTGTTATTCTATTGGCAATGCTCGCAGCTACTTTTGGGATGATTATGGTTTGGAGTGGGTTTAATGACGATACTCGAACCTGGGTGAGTGCTTACAAGCTCATTACACATCTATCCATTGCCACCTGTTTGTTTTCTTATTTATTTTGGACATGGATTAAGGCGAGTTATCCAAAAGCCTCGGATAATACTTTTCCCCAGTTGCGTAAATTTGGCTTAGTGGTTACGGGTGTTATTTTGATTCAAATCGTTTTTGGTGGATTAATGGCAGGAATGCGAGCAGGATTGATACATCCGTATTTTCCATTTTTTGTAGAAGGAGAGCGGTTAATGTCGGCAGTATCTGGTAGCGTATCATCAGAAGATTTGATTAACTACGAGCAAAGCGGCTCAGTTAAAGCTATTGTTCAAATTATTCACAGATCAACGGCGTATATCCTCTCAGGATTGATTCTTTTCTTTTTTATAAAAATAGGTAAACAAGCCGTTTCTCCATTATTGAACAAAACTAGATATTTGTTAGTAACTATGTTGGGAATCCAATTTTTATTGGGAGTATTGACCATTATCAATTGTTTTGGAAGTGTGCCAGCACTGTATGGAGTCATGCACCAAGGTGGTGCATTGATCCTTTTAGCCATCGCTTTATTTATGAATTACCATCTTCAACGAGAGTTAGTATAGATGTGAATTTTAGTATTACTTATCCACATTTTTGTGGATAAATACCATTTTAAATGTGCAAAAGTACTTTTTCTACTACATTTTTGATGTTGATTAGAAGTTATTAACAAGTGTGGATAACTTTGTTGGTAAGTTGATCTTCATATAAATTAATGAATTTTTATTATTTTTAGTGATAGCTCTCTTTTTCATTGAATCTTTTAGATTGTAGTTTTAAAAATTGTCAACACATATATTTTACACATGTTGTTTATAACTATGTGAACAAAAAAGTAAAAGTATACATTTTTAACATTTGTTGTACGAACTAAAGTAACTATCTAAAAAACATCTTATCTTTGAATATTCATAAGTAGCTTGCCTTTATTATTGGTAAATATTAACAAGTAAATAATTAAAGGCAGTTACTCCGTCAAAAATAAATAAATGGATATTTTAGAAGCAGGTGATTTTAAATTTATTGAAAGTCAAACAGAAGGAGATACACTTTTGTTACTCCATGGTCTTTTTGGAGGACTGAGTAATTTTGAAGGCTTAATCAATGCTTTTTCTGGTAGTTATAATGTTGTCGTTCCGATCTTACCTATATTTGAAATGTCGATTCGAGAGGTTTCTGTAACAGGTTTAGTAGAACATGTTGCCGCCTTTGTGGAGTTCAAAGGATATGAAAAAGTCAATTTAGTTGGAAACTCATTAGGTGGGCATGTTGGTCTGTTGTATGCTTTGGGTTACGCTGATAAAGTTGCTTCGATTTGTTTGACAGGAAGCTCTGGGTTATTTGAAAGTTCATTTGGCTCTACCTTTCCAAAAAGAGGAAATTACGAGTTTATAAAAACCAAAACAGAAGGAACATTTTATGATCCAAAAGTAGCAACCAAGGAATTAATTGACGAGGTATTTGATACCGTTAATGATCGTAATAAAGCAATAAGGGTAGTAGTGATGGCAAAGTCGGCGGTTCGCCATAATCTGGGCGATAAGCTACATCAGATTAAAGCACCAACGCTTTTGATTTGGGGAAAGGATGATACAATTACACCACCGTTTGTAGGAGAGAAGTTCAATGAATTAATTGAAAACTCAACACTTCATTTTTTAGACAAATGTGGTCATGCACCTATGATGGAAAAGCCAGAGGAGTTTAATCAATTATTACGTGATTTTTTGAAGGATATATAATTTTAAATTGTAATATGTCGAAAAGAAAGACCGCTTAATCAAATTTTGATTAAGCGGTCTTTCTTTTTAAAGGTATTCTTAAAATGCCTTTTATCTGCACTAATTTTTACTTTCCCTTCTTCTTAGCTCGGCGATCTCGCTGCATTGGATTTTCTCCACCACGGCTACCTTGTTTGAATAATTCAAACCGATTGAGTTCTTGTTTTGGTGGAAAATAATTATTGGTTCTATCCACATCTGCTGTTTCTAAAAACGGATCTAAAGTCATCTGAACGACTTCTCTATCTGTGATAAAAACTTTACTCACATTTTGATGTGGTTCAAATCTCCAAATTTCTGCAGGGATATATTGAACCTCTGTTGTCCCATCTGCATATTCTAATTCCATGATGATCGGCATAACCAGTCCGCCTACGTTCGTGAACGAGACTTCATAAAAGTTCTTACCTGAGTAGATCATTTCTTTTTCCTCTTCTAACAATGAGTTTACATATTTTTGATATTCTTCTCGATCAAGTACTGAAACATCTAAAGGATCATACGTCGTATAGAAATCTTTTAACTTAGTATCCATTTCATCGTACGTTTGCTTAATATTTTTATTACGTATTTTACTAATATTTTGAGGTTGATTATCCCGTTCCTGTTTAAGAGCTGTATTTTCAACATCTGGATTTTTGGAATCTATTTTCATCCACTTCACATTATCAATAGCAATGTCCACATGATCGGTGGTATAAAACCAACCTCTCCAAAACCAATCTAAATCCACACCAGAAGCATCTTCCATTGTTCTAAAAAAATCAGCAGGGTTGGGGTGTTTAAATTTCCAGCGATTAGAATATTCTTTAAAAGCATGATCGAATAATTCACGACCCATTATGGTTTCTCTTAATATGTTTAATGCTGTTGCAGGTTTGCCATAAGCATTATTTCCAAATTGGAAAATAGATTCAGAGTTGGTCATAATAGGAGTGATGTTCGATTTGTCTCCTTTCATGTAAGGAACAATTTTTTGTGCCTCTCCTCGTCGAGAAGGATAGTTGCGTTCCCACTGTTGTTCAGATAGGTATTGTACAAAGGTATTTAGACCTTCATCCATCCAGGTCCACTGACGTTCATCGGAGTTAACAATCATTGGAAAATAATTATGTCCGACTTCGTGAATGATTACACCAATCATTCCATATTTTGTACGTTGTGTATAAGTACCATCTTTTTCTGGTCTACCGAAATTAAAGCAGATCATCGGATATTCCATACCAATACTTTTTGCATTGATCGACCAAGCCACAGGGTAAGGATAAGCAAATGTATAATGTGAATACCACTTTAGTGTATGTGCTACAGCCTTAGTTGAATATTGTTCCCACAACGGATTTCCTTCTTTTGGATACATGGACATTGCCATGACTATACTTCCATCTTCTTGTTCTACACCCATTGCATCCCAAATAAATTTACGTGAACTAGCAAAACCAAAATCTCGTACATTCTCGGCTGTAAATCGCCAGCTTGATTTTTTAGTAGACTTACTTTTCTCTCTTTTTTCTGCCTCTGCTTGTGTGGCAATAATAATTGGATCGACTCTTTCGTCCCTAGCTTTTTCCAAACGCTCTTTTTGTTTCTTTGTTAAAACATCATCTGGATTTTGTAGAGTTCCAGTTGCTGCTATCAAGTGATCGCTTGGTGCAGTAATAGTTACATCATAATCGCCGAAAGGAACAGCAAACTCTCCACGACCTAGAAACTGTTTGTTTTGCCAACCTTCAGTATCATTATATACACACATTCTTGGAAAAAACTGAGCAATAGTGTACAGATAGTTGTCTTCTTCTTCAAAGTACTCATATCCAGATCGTCCACCAATTTGCATTCGATCATTGATATTGTACCACCATTTTATATCGAATGAAATCTTTTCATTAGGTTTCAATGGAGAAGTTAAGTCAATGCGCATCATGGTTTTATTGATAGTATAAGATAAATCCTTTCCATTCGTATCCTTTACATGATCTATTTTAAAACCACCATCAAAGGTTGCCTGCATTCTGTTGATTTGACCTAAAGTCATTTGATCTGATAAAGAATTGGTTCTAGCTTTATATGTATCTGAATCTTTAGCTCGCATATTTTGATCTAATTGTAGCCATAGATAGCTTAACACATCAGGTGAATTATTATGATAAGTGATGGTCTCTTCTCCATAGATGCGTTGTTTTTCGTCATCTAAGTCTATCTTCATCGTATAGTCTGCTTGTTGCTGCCAGTATTCATGACCAGGAGCACCCGATGCTGCTCTATAACTATTAGGTGTTGGAAGTTCTTGTCCTAATTGACGGAACTTATTTAGATTAGTATTCTCTTGTGTATATGCTATTAATGAACATATAGTGAATAATAATCCTAGGAAAATAATGCGTCTCATCTGCTCTTCTTTATTTTTAATTGATTGTATAAGGTTGCAAAAATACTATTCTGAATTGTAATTATAGAAATTAATTTATTGATGTGTCGTAAACTCGTTATTATTAGATTTATTGTTCCACGTGGAACATTGCTGTAAAACTCTATTGAAACAAAAAAGACCTTTTCAGGTTGATGAAAAGGTCTTTTTTTGGGATGATTTTATAAGTTTTTATTTAACCAATCTTTAAAAGTAGTAAAATCTTTAGGTAGAAAAGTAGCTACTTTTGGTTTGTCTGAAAGAATGGCTAAGCGTTCTGGAATATCTACTTTTAGATTGAGTATAGATTCTACATCAGAAATAAACTTGGAAGGATGTGCTGTCTCCAGAATAATTCCTAGTATGTCGGGGTTGTCTTTTTGATATTGTTTTAATGCTAAGTATCCAACGGCTCCGTGAGGATCAATAACATAATTATATTTTGTACAAACCTCTTTTATTCCTTCTTTAGTAGCTGGGTCATTTACACCAAAACCAACAATATCCTCTTTCATATTGTTCCACGTGGAACCATTTAGTTCTGGATTACCTTTTAAATTAGCATAAATATCAGCCATTCTCGCAAAATTAGAAGGATTTCCAACATCCATAGCATTGCTAATCGTACGAACTGATGGACGTGGAGTATAGTTTCCAGAACCTAAATATTCGGGAACAACATCATTTTCATTGGTAGCTGCTATAAATTTATGAATAGGTAGTCCCATGTTTTTAGCTAATAAGCCAGCAGTAAGATTACCAAAATTACCAGAAGGAATACAGAATACAACTGGTTTGTTAAGATGCTTAACTTGTTTATATGCCTCAAAATAGTAAAAGGATTGAGGAATTAAGCGAGCTATATTGATAGAATTAGCAGAACTTAACCTTAATTTTTGATTTAATTTTTTATCTAAAAAAGCTTTTTTAACTAATGCTTGGCAATCATCAAAGGTTCCATCTATTTCTAAAGCAGTAATATTATGACCTAATGTCGTTAGTTGCTTTTCTTGAAGTGGACTCACTTTTCCAGAAGGGTATAAAATAACAACTCGAATGCCAGGTGTTTTATGAAAACCAGCAGCAACGGCACCGCCCGTATCACCAGAAGTAGCGACTAAAATAATTAATTCTTCATCCTCTTTTTGGTTAAAATAACTCATAATTTGAGCCATAAATCGAGCACCAAAATCTTTGAAGGCCAAAGACGGGCCATGAAAAAGTTCTAAAATAGTGGTAGATTCATCTAGTTGAATGACTGGTGCAGGGAACGTAATAGATTTATCAATGATTTTTTTGAGATCATTTTCAGGAATTGCACCTTGTAATAAAGTCTTAGAAACCTCAAAAGCAATTTCTGGAAAAGTATATTTTTCCAAATTCTCAATAAAATCTGCTGAAAGAGTAGGGATATGCTCTGGCATAAATAAACCATTATCATCTGGTAAACCCTTCATTACTGCTTCTTTCAAAGAGACAAAAGCAGTGGCATTCTTAGTACTATATAGTTGCATGATTGAATATTCTTGATGTTATAAACTGTGTAGCATTATATTAAAATAGCTCCTTCTTGGTTGATCGTGGAAATAAATAATTCGTTTTTAATTTTATGGTTGGTGAAAATTCTAGTCATGACTTCACCGACTTGTTCTGCAATAAGGCTATTCGCACTCAATGCAAATATGGATGGACCGGCACCAGAAATGCTACAGCCCAATGCGCCAGCTTCTAAAACAGCATCTTTTACTTCATAAAAATGCGGAATGAGTTGTGCACGTTGTGGCTCGATAATCACATCTTGTAGCGAACGACCAATCAGATCAAAGTCACCATTATATAAACCAACGATGAATCCAGCAATATTTCCAGTTTGTTCAATACATTGTTTCAGGCTTGTTTGGTCACTTAAAATAGAGCGAGAATCTTTGGTTAAAACTTTGATATGTGGATAAATAACTGTTGCGTATAATCCTTTTGGAACATGTAATCGATGAATATCAAGCGTATCATTGCTTCTGATTAGTTGCATTCCACCCAATAAGGACGGTCCAACATTGTCAGCATGGTAAGCACCATCCGCAATCTGTTCACCCAAAACAGCAAAAGGAAGCATTTGAGACTTGGTTAATGGACGACCTAAAATTTCATTGACAGCCATTACACCAGCTGCTGCACTAGCGGCACTACTTCCTAGTCCACTACCAAATGGCATCTTTTTATGAATTTTCATTTCTAATCCACGTCTCTCTTCACCAATGTGTTCCAGCATTTTTTGCGCTGCAAAGCCTGCTGTGTTTTTCAAAACTTCAAAAGGTAGTTTTCCTTTTGCTCCTCTGATCTCTGTAATTTTTAAACCTGGTGTATCAGAAAAATTTACAATGATCTCATCGCCAGGTTTGTCGATAGCAAAACCTAAAATATCATAGCCAACGGCAACATTTGCAATCGAGGCTGGAGCAAAAACTTTAACTCCTGTCTTTATTTTAGCCATAAGTATTTGATAATCAGTTTTTTATATTTAAAAATCCTAATATTAGAATCGTATGGGTACTAAAATTTAATACCTTGATAGTCAGTATTTTAAGTGTTCATTTGTAAAATACAGACCGTATAAATAAATTTCTTGATAATCGTACAGAATATTAAAAAGTTAAAAACATCAATTTTCTGGGATTTTTAAAAATAAAAAGTTTATTTATTCATTTTTAAAATAATAAATATAAATTACGCTAGTAAATTACCAATAGTTATAATTTCGGCAAATACTCCTGCTGCAGTCACTTCTGCACCTGCACCTGGTCCGCGTACGACCAATGGACGCTCTTTATATCGTTCTGTGGTAAACACAATCATATTATCACTTCCACTCAAAGAGTAAAATGGATGACTAGCATCAACAGCTTTCATGGCGATACTTGCTTTTCCATTTTCCAAAGAAGCAATCATGCGGAGTACTTTTCCATCTTTAGCAGCAGCGGCGCGCGTCTCTTCAAAGGTCGCATTCGCTTTTTCAATTTCAACAAAAAAGTCGTCCACAGTTTTAGCATCCCGACAAGCCTTAGGAAGAATATTTTTAATTTCTACATCTTTCGATTCTAATGGCAGACCTGTTTCTCTAGCCAGAATGATAATTTTACGACGCACATCAATACCATTGAGGTCAACACGAGGATCAGGTTCTGTAAAACCTAATTCCTTTGCTTGCTTCACAATATCGCTAAATGCAACACCTTCTTTATAATTATTAAAGATAAACGAAAGTGAACCAGAAAGTACCCCTTCAATTTTTATAATTTCATCACCACTATTGATTAAATCTCTTAATGTAGAAATAACAGGTAATCCTGCACCAACATTGGTTTCATACATAAAGGGAACGCCTCGTTTTTTAGCGATTGTTTTCAAACGCTGATATTGCAAATACGAAGAAGAAGTGGCAATTTTATTTGGTGTAGAAACAGAAATACTTTCATCCAAAATAGATTCGTAGTGACTAGCAATATCTGGATTAGCCGTATTATCTATAAAAATAGAATTTGGAAGATTGCAGTTTTTCATACGGTCGATGAACATCGAAATATTTGCATCGTCTTCTGAATTAGTGATTTCTTCTTTCCAATTATCTAAGTCAATACCATTAGTATTAAACAGCATTTTTTTACTATTAGACAAACCAACAATCTTAATTTCAATAGATTGTTTTTCCTTCAACGATGCTTCTTGATCTTTTATTTGCTTGAGTAATGTTCCACCAATCAAACCTACTCCAACCATAAATACATTTAAGGTACGAGTATCTGAAAGGAAAAATGCTTCATGTAGTGCATTAAGTGCTTTACTTTCGTCTTCTTTTGGAATGACCACAGACACGTTCAGCTCAGAAGATCCTTGTGCAATGGCAACTGCATTGACTCCATTACTGCCTAGTGCATTAAATAATCGCCCAGAAATACCTGGTTGATAACGCATATTTTCACCGATAATGGCAATAACGGATAGGTCATCTTCTGTTTTTACTGGATTGATAATACCCATCTGCATTTCATACTCAAATTCTTTTTCTATGCGCTTGCGAGCTTTAGAAGATAACTCTGGTTTGATCGCAAAACTAATCGCATTTTCTGATGAACCTTGAGTGATAAGTACGATGTTAATATTTGCTTGAGCCAAGCTATTGAACAGTCGAGCTGCTATACCTGGCACACCAAATAATCCACTTCCTTGTAAAGTCAACAAAGCAACATGACCAATGGACGAAATTCCTTTAACGGCATTTCCATTAGGATCATGGTCTTTAGAAATATAGGTTCCTTTGAAAGATGGATTGAATGTATTTTTAATATAGATAGGAATTTGCTTCTGTAAAGCAGGTTGAAGCGTTGGCGGATAAATCACTTTTGCACCAAAGTGGGACATTTCCATTGCTTCTGCATAGGTCATCGTAGGTATCGTAAATGCTCGTTTCACTTTACGTGGATCAGCGGTCAAAACACCATTGACATCGGTCCAAATTTCAACATGCTTAGCCGATAACCCTGCTGCAATGAGCGAAGCAGTGTAGTCTGATCCACCTCGTCCGAGTGTCGTAGTTAGGCCACCTTTAGCAGTTGCAATAAAACCTGTAACTATTTGGATAGCAGGATGTTCTGAATAGTATTCTTTTATTTTTTCATAACTTAATTCAAAATCAACTTTAGCAGAACCAAACTTTTTGTCTGTTTTGATTATTTTTCGAGCATCCAAATATTCAGCATTTACACCTGCTTCGCTAAGTGCATTTGCAATAATGTAAGCCGAGTTCCGTTCTCCAAAACTTAGTACATAATCCATCGTTCGACCTGAGGCTTCACGGACTAAATAAACTCCATAAAGTAAGTTTTCAAGTTCATCGTGATTTTTATTCAAGTCAACAATAGCTTGATCTAATCGTTCTCCTGTCAATAACTCATTAACAGCAATTAAGTGACGTTGCCTGAAAGCAGCTACTAGATCTTTATAACCAATATTTCCTTTTTCGGCAATTTTACTCATTTCAATCAATGAGTCAGTTATACCACCAAAAGCAGAAAAAACGACTGTAAATTTTTCGCCTCTTTTATAATAATCTTTAAGAATACTAATGATCTGACGGATTCTTTCGGGTTTGGCAACAGAAGAGCCACCAAATTTCAATACCAGCATGTTTATATCGGTTTGTTATATCATTAAAATAGCAGAATAGCACGTAAGCAAATTACTAAAGTGATAAATTCTGAAATTTTCAAAGAAAAGATATTTTTAATATGTAATACTCTAAAAATTAAGCCAAGTTTTAAGAATTTTAAAGGTAAGTATAGTTTGAATACGAAAAAAACTAGAATAAGTGACGGCAAAGATAAGTGAAAGATTATAAAGAATCTAGTTGTATGAAAAGAACAGGTAAAACAGTAGCCAATCAAAACGACAGACTTATCAACATTTCAACAAAATGAACTGTTAATAATGTGGAAAGATTATGAAATTGAACCCCAAAAAAAGAGAAATAAGGTATTCCGTCGAATTAGAGTTTATGAATAAGGCATGGATTTGTATCTTGTGCCATCAAATGAATCAGTTGGTAATTGTGCAACTGTGCAACCACTATCAAATGCAAAATTTATGGTCAAATCGTTAGACACGATCAGACGACCGATAGAGCAGGAGCTTAAAGAATTTGAAAAGCGTTTTCGCCAATCAATGAAAAGCCATGTTCCATTACTCGATAAGGTTACATATTATATAGTGCAGCGTAAAGGAAAACAAATTCGTCCGATGTTTGTCTTTCTGAGTGCTGCTGTTTGTGGGTCAATTAGTGATTCTACATATATTGCTTCTACATTCGTAGAGTTGATACATACAGCTAGTTTGGTGCATGATGATGTGGTGGATGATTCATTTGAACGACGAGGTTTTTTTTCTGTTAATGCACTTTGGAAAAATAAAATTGCGGTTCTGGTAGGTGATTATTTGTTCTCGCATAGTTTGACTTTAGCACTCAAACATCAAGAATTTCGGTTACTTCAGATTTCATCAAATGCAGTCAATGAAATAGCAGTGGGAGAGTTGCTTCAAATCGAAAAGGCTCGACGTTTAGATATAAAAGAAGAAGTCTATTACGAAATTATACAGCGCAAAACAGCCAGTTTGATTGCAGCAGCGTGTAGTTCAGGTGCAGCATCGGTGACAAAAGATGATGAAATTATTGAAAAAATGCGCTTGTTTGGTGAAAAAATAGGCATTGCTTTTCAAATAAAAGACGATTTATTTGATTTTGGAACGGATGATGTGGGCAAACCTTTAGGTATTGATATTAAAGAAAAAAAGATGACTTTACCGCTTATTTATGCTTTAGAAAATGCTTCTAAGTCAGATAAACGAAAAGTTATCAATATCATCAAACGCCACAATGAAGATAAAAATAAAGTAGCCGAAGTAATCAATTTTGTTCGGAATAGCGGTGGGTTGGAATATGCTACTAAGGCGATGGTACAATACAAAAAAGAAGCGTTCGATATATTAGAAACTTTTCCAGCCTCAGAAGCTAAAACAGCGCTTCGAGATTTGGTCACTTTTGTAACAGAACGAACGAAGTAAAAATACTACAAACAAATAAGTAAAATATCTTATAAAAAATGACACAAGCAAACGATCCAACATTACAATCATGGGTAGATGTTCCAGAAGGTTCAGATTTTCCAATTCAGAACTTACCTTTTGGAGTATATAAAATGAAAGACCGTTCGCCGAGACTGGCTTCGGCCATAGGAGACTATGTAATTGACCTATTTGTTTTAGCAAAACATGGTTTTTTCGATGATTTAGATATTGATAGAAAAGTATTTAGACAACAATATCTCAATGACTTTATGGCATTAGGTCGGGCTAAAACGGGAGCTGTACGCAATCGTCTAGCGGATATTTTAGATACAGATTTAGAAAACTGGGATGCTAGTGAGTTGAAAGATTTCTTTTTAGTTCCCATGTCGGAAGTCGAAATGTGTTTGCCTGTGAAAGTGGGAGATTATACTGATTTTTATAGTAGTATCGAACATGCTACGAATTTAGGTTGCTTATTTCGTGATCCAGAAAACGCATTGTTACCCAATTGGCGTCATATACCCGTTGGTTATCATGGTCGAGCGTCTTCGATCATTGTTTCGGGAACAGATATTCATCGACCGAAAGGGCAACAAATGCCTGCTGGTGCAGATGCGCCTGTTTTTGGTCCTTGTAAATTGTTAGACTTTGAGTTGGAAGTAGCTTTTGTGACTTGTAAGCCCACCAATCTAGGCGAAAATGTAACTACTGCTAATGCCGAAGATCATATTTTTGGATTAGCCTTATTCAATGATTGGTCGGCGAGAGATATTCAAAAGTGGGAGTATGTACCGCTTGGCCCTTTTTTGGGTAAAAACTTCGCTTCTACGATTTCGCCTTGGATCGTTACTTTGGATGCACTTGAACCTTTCAGAGTGCCAGGGCCCGTTCAAGAACCTGCGGTTTTGCCATATTTGCAATATGAAGGCACTCGAAATATTGATTTGAAATTGAGTGTAGAAATCGTTCCAGAAGATGGACAAGGGAAAGTAGTATCGGAGTCCAATTTCAAGTATATGTATTGGAATATGGCGCAGCAACTAGCACATCATACGGTTAATGGTTGTAATCTAAATGTTGGCGACGTGTATGCTTCGGGAACGATTAGTGGAAAAGAAAAAGGTTCGTATGGTTCGATGCTAGAAATTACCTGGCGAGGAACAGAACCTGTAGATATGCCCGATGGTTCACAACGTAAGTTTATTAATGATGGCGATACCGTTGTCATGAAAGGCTATTGTGAAAAAGACGGTGTACGCATTGGATTTGGAGAAGCTAGTGGAAAAATATTACCAGCTACTTAGTTATTAACCCAAGTTGCGGATCATGGAAAGAAAAGAAGCCCGCCTGACCGTCGGGCAGGGATATTTTTGAGAAAAGGTGGTTTTATGAAAGTAAAATCACTAAATGAATCAAAAATTGACGCTTTTTCTTTCTCAGAAACATGATCCGCAACTTGAATTTATTAGTAGAATGGTTATTAGTTTACTCCTAAACATGCTTTAGTTACGTAGTAAACGATCTATTTTCCAATAACAGATAACCAAAAAAGTTGTAAAAATTAATAAATTAAGAAAATATATAACCAGTCTACGGGCTTCTCGTGTATGGCACCGAATATTGGGAACAAGTCTATCTTTGTTTCTGATTATCAGTGCTATAACGGGTGTTTTGTTGGCATTGAAAAAAGATGTAGCCATCATCCAGCCACCAACTCAAAAAGGGGTTTCTAAGGATTTGACTACTTGGATGCCAATCGCTGAATTATCTACTTTAGCTGAAAAAGCCTTGCACGAAGCGCACCCCGATCAACAAAACAATACGATCAAACGGTTAGATGTTCGTCCGTCAAAAGGTATAGCTAAAGCTATTTTTGAAGAAGGTAACTGGGAAGTACAAATTGACGGAACAGATGGAAGTATTAAATCTATTGCCAAGCGTTATTCAGATTGGATTGAATCTTTACATGATGGATCAATTGTCAATGATGTGTTCAAACTCATTTCTATGAATATTCTAGGAATTGGTCTGTTTTTTATGATTATGACAGGACTTTGGTTATGGTACGGCCCAAAGCGATATCGGGCGTTGAAGCGGAGGCAGTAGCTCTACTCAACAGAACGAATATATTCTA
>JAHDFQ010000128.1 GCA_020628085.1 Saprospiraceae bacterium | reverse complement strand
TATAAATTCCACTCTTTTATGTAGAACATCTCAAATGTTCTATGATAACCTATTATATACTCAAATTCAATTTACACACCTTAAAAATTTCTGATATGCGGAAAATTAAGACTATTTATCTATTTGTTGTATTGCTCGTTATGGCAAATTTATTTCTAAACAATTCGGGAAATCCACCAAATGGAAAATCAGGCGCCCCTGGTGATGGAACTTGTGCAGATTGTCATAACGGAGGAAGCTTTTCAGGTAGTATGTTTCTAACAGGCTTACCACCAGTTGTGAATCCTAATACTACTTATTCTGTTACGCTCACCAATAGTTTTACTGGAACGGCACCCGATTTATCAGGATTTCAATTGACAGCTCGCACTAGTAGCAACCAAGAAGCTGGAAGTATTAGTAACCCAGGAGCAGCATCTACAACAACGATATTTGGTGGGAAAACATATCTGGAACATAATCCTGCTCAATTTTTTGGTGGAAACACAGAGGTCAGTTGGACATTTGATTGGACGGCTCCCAATGGATCAGATGGCGAAAATTATACCTTTTTCTACTCTGGGGTTTTTGCTGACGGAACAGGCGGAACTGGAGGCGATGCAGTAACAGGCGGTGCATTTTCAGTAGAGCTAGACGTTCCTCAACCATTAGTAGCGACCGCTACCGTGAATCAAAACGTATCTTGTTTTGGAGATAATGATGGGATCGCAATGGTTACACCAAGTGGTGGAACACCTCCTTTTAGCTACAATTGGTCAAATGGAGATAATAACGCAACCATATTTAGCTTGTCCGCAGGAAACTATGATGTTACCGTTAGTGATGCTTTAGGTCAACAAGCAGTAACATCCGTTAATATTTCCGAACCATCAGACATTAGTATTGTCATTCTAAATCAAACAGATATTACATGTTCTAGTACAGGATCAGTTATGGTAAATGTATCAGGCGGAAACGGTGGATACAATTATCAATGGTCAAGTGGAGGAACAAGTCAAATGGAAAGTTTTACTATTGGTGGAAATTATACACTAACGGTTACGGACGCTATAGGTTGTACAGCAATACTTCCCGTGAACATTTTTGATGATTCTACCTTACCAACAGCCGAAATTAACATGAACGGGACACTTTCGTGTGCACAAAGTTCTATCATTCTGGATGGTGCTCAAAGTACTGGTACAGGACAGTTATCATATTTATGGACAGATAGTAATAATATGATAATTGGAACTTCACCTTCAATTTCCGTATCGACTGCGGGTTCATATACATTAGAAGTTACAGATACTCAAAATGGCTGTACTGATACAGCATCCATTAACGTAGATTCGAATGTGAATATTCCTACTGTGAATATTTCTGGAAATACCGAATTGAATTGCAATATCACTTCCACAAACTTAATAGCAACTACGGATATTAATAATCCGATATACGAATGGACAGATAATGGTGGTACTGTTATCGGTACAAATAGTATGATTTCTGTAAATCAAGCTGGAGATTTTACCATAATGATTACAGATCCGACAAGTGGTTGCTTTAGTTCAAGTTCTATAACAATATTCGAAAACACAACCAATCCAGAGGCTAATGCTGGTTCAGATGTGGATTTAACATGCGATTCGACTACAATTACTTTGAATGGCATGAACTCCACACCTAATTCAATTCATTATGAATGGTTGGATGACCAAAACATGATTATCTCAGATAGCATAACGGCTATAATAACAGAGTCGGGAACATATTATTTAATCGTCACCGATACACTAAATGGTTGTTCAGATAGAGATACCGTAGAAGTCAATCAAAATATTGAATTACCCATAGCTGATGCAGGTAGTGATGTTATTTTAACTTGTTTTGACAATAATACTAACCTTGATGGAAGTGGATCATCTTCGGGTAATTTTTCATATTTATGGACAACTACAAACGGCTCAATTGTTACTGGTGAAACGTCGACTAACCCTTTAGTTGATGCCGCAGGAACCTATACTTTAGCCGTGACGAATACTGATAGCGGTTGTTTAAGTACAGACGAAGTGATTGTGTCAATTGATACGAGTATACCAAATGTAGAAATTACTGCTCCTTCAGTTTTAAATTGCAACAATACAACTTTAGTTTTAGATGGTTGTGCTTCTTCTGGAGATGGAAATAGTTATGAATGGACTTTTATGAATAATACAATTGGTACAGACTGTTCTGTTGATGTAAGTGCAGAAGGGGAATACACTCTAATTGTTACAAGTAGCAATGGATGCTCTTCTAGTAGTACCGTTATGGTGGAAAGTGATTTTACTACGCCGATAGTGACAATTGATACATCTAATAATTTAGACTGTGCTAACCCACAAGTTTTAATTGAACCGAATATTTCTTCTACTAATACGTTTAGCTGCCAATGGTTTGATAATCAAGGAAATGCTATATCTACGGACTGTAATTTAATGGTGAATCAAGCAGGAGCTTATATATTAGAAGTGACAGACGTCGTTACAGGTTGTGCTAGTACTGCTTCTGTCACGGTTGCTGCTGATGTTGATCTACCGAGTGTGGTGGCATCGACGATAGGACTTGGTGTAATAAATTGTAATACTACATGCGTTACCCTCGTTGTTTTAGGAAGTAGTGAAGGGGATAACATTACATACAGTTGGGTTGGACCTTCTGGATTTGCAACAACAGAAATAAATCCATGTGTTACTGAACCAGGTACTTATACATTAATTGTAACAGATACCGCAACGGGATGTATTAATCAAGCAACTGTGGGTATTGTACAAGATATAGAAGAACCATTTGTAGAGATTAATCCAGTAGCGAATATAACTTGTAATAATCAATTATTGACTATACAATCTAACACATCTGCTGGTGTTTCATACAATTGGACTACTACTGATGGAAATATTGTAAGTGGATCATTAACTTCATCACCTACTATAAATACATCTGGAACTTATACTTTAACCGTTACAGGAGCAAATGGATGTTCTAATTCCGCATCAATTTTAGTAACAGAAGCGGATTCAAATATTCAACTAACAGCTAATAGTACTAATGTAGATTGTAATGGATCAGCTACGGGAAGTGCTAGTGTCACTACTGCTGGCGGTGTTGCACCATATATGTACAATTGGTCAAATGGTGAAACGACGGAAACGATAAGCGGTCTTTCAGCAGGAACATATATTGTAGATGTAATGGATATGAATGGCTGTTTAGAAACCGCAGAAATCATCATTACAGAACCCAATGCGTTGATTGTCCAAATAGCTACCACTGACGAAACTACTACAGGAGCAAGCGATGGAACGGCATCTGCATCTGTTAATGGAGGAACTGCACCTTATACTTATTTATGGAGTAACGGAGAAACATCATCTTCAATTGATAATCTGTCATTAGGCGTATATGAGTTAACGGTTACCGATTCAAATGGATGTGTATCTATTGAACAAACCACTATTTTGGGAGTAGATTGTGATCTAAGTATTGCGACGGAAAGTACAAACGTTTTGTGTTTTGGAGATAACACGGGTTCAGCAACTGTAGATTTCATGGGAGGAACTGTTCCAGTTACTTTTGAATGGTCAAATGGTGCTACGACACAAAGTATTTCCAATTTAGTTGCTGGTACTTACACTGTTACAGTATCTGATAATGCGGGTTGTTTTGAAGTAGCTGAGGTTGTTTTAACTGAACCTCAAGAAGTAGATTTAGAAATAATAGCACAAGGTGATATTGACTGTGAAAATGAATTTGGTTTTGTAAATATTAGAGTAAACGGAAATGATATAATTACGTTTAGCATGTTAAATGCAGGAATAACTTCTCTTACTGTTTTCGATCAAGATGGTTGCAGTAATACTATTGACATCAATATCCAAGAAATAGATAATGCACCTGTCGCAGATGCTGGCGATGATACAGCTATTATACTAAATTGCATCGCATTCAGTTCAACAACGGCAACGTTAGATGGATCAGGATCAACGGGTTGGGTAACGCTAGAATGGTCTGGACCAGGTAATATCGACTTAACCAATCCAATCATGCCCACCGTTGATAGTCCAGGAACATATACTTTAATAGCGACCAATGATCTAGGTTGTACAAGTTCTGATGAGGTGGTTGTAGAATTGATAAATGACTTAACAGCACCAATAGCAGATATTGCAAATCCACAAACAGTAATTTGTGCTGATGAAGTAGAACCAGTCACTTTAGATGGGACACCTTCTTCGCAAGGTGATGATTTTACTTATGAATGGATTGATGGAATGGGTAATGTTATTTCATCAGATATAACAGCAACCATTGATATACTGCCTTCTATTGGTAATGAATTTTATAGTTTGGTTGTAACAGATATAGAAAACGGATGCACGGCATCAGCAGTAGCGGAATTGATAGTCAATAATCTAAGTGCTGCTTTTCAAGTTCCAAGTTTAGAATGTGATGTTACAGAAACAGAAATTGAAATTATTGCTCAAACAAATTATCCACCTGTTACTTATGTATGGGAAGATGGCTCTACGGATAGTACTTACACTGTTACAGGAAATGAGTTTCCTTCTGCCACCATAACCGATGCTACTGGATGTACATTTGTTTTGGATGATGTTGTAACGATTATTTTTACGCCTGCTCTTGAAATTAGTGAAGTGATTAATAATGCTACTGATGATAATGCTAATGGCTCAATTGATATAACAGTCGAAGGTGGTTCACCTCCATATATTTATGAATGGAGCAATGGCGCAACAACCGAAGATATTGAAAACTTAGAAGCTGGTACATATGATTTGCTTGTTCAAGATGTCCACGGTTGTGAAATTGAAAACTCATATGTAGTAGATATGATTACAAGTATTGATGTTGATGGCTTATCAGAAAACAAATCTATTACGCTTTCTCCGAATCCGAATACTGGACAATTTTGGATAGAGTGGGAAGGCGCAGATACTGATAGAGTACAAATAGAAATTGTTGATTTTACAGGAAAGCAAGTTTATCAAAATAATGATTTTATTCCAACGCAACAAGCTCAATTGATACATTTAGAAAATGCTCCAACGGGTATTTATATGGTTAATTTTTATACGAATAAAGGGTTGACCGCTTCTAAAAAAATGATGATTAGTCAATAAATAGACTTTTAATTTGGTAAAACAAAGAAGCGCATTATCACAATCGAGTGATGATGCGCTTTCTATTGTCAGCCTTCAATCTAAAAAATGATTTTAGATATTTTTAATTCTTCTAGCAGGGTAAGCCACTTCAATTCCAGCTTCTCCAAATGCTTTTTTTATTTCTTTATAAGAGTTGAAATATACATCCCAATAAGTTGCATCTGTCGCGTAAGGACGAACCGCTAATAAAACGTTATTTTCATCAAATTTCTCAATTTCAACAGTTGGAGTATCAGGTAGACGCTCTGTTACTTTATCTAATGCATTCATAATAATACCTTGTACTTTTCCGAAATCTTCTTCATATGGCATAGCTACATTCAAATCTACTCGTAATTTACCATTTGCTGTAAGGTTGGTCATAATACCACTTGTAGCAATACCATTGGGCATAATTACTTTTTTGTTATCCAATGTATTGATAACCGTATTGAATACTTGAATTTCTTCAACATGTCCAACGGTTCCTTGAATATCGACCAAATCACCTACTTTGTATGGTTTGAAAATTAAAACCATTACACCAGCAGCAAAATGACTCAATGTACCTGACATCGCAGCACCAATTGCCAAACCAGCACCTGCAATTAAAGCAGCAAAGGCAGTAATCTCAATTCCAACAACACCAGCAGCCGTAATGACGACCATCACTTTTAACAAAACGCTAACCAAAGACTTTAAAAAAGGAATTAAACTTCCATCAATTCCTGATCTTTCTAATGATTTGCCAATTCCTCGAGAAATAGCTCCTACAATCCAGAAACCAATAATTAAAACAAGAATGGCAGCTACTATTTTTGGAGACCAGGCCAAAACGGTATCTGTTAAAGAACTAAGGTCGAAATTTAAAGAATCCATGATAATAAAAGGTTTAGTGATTTAATTAATTTCACATTGTAGACGGGTATAAAATAATTTGGTCACAAAGATCAATCGATCATGGAGTACTGATAGTCAATTCTTAAATTGCTATTTTTATTTCTTTTTGGTATAAGAAAACAGCATCAGTTCTTCTGGATCATTGGGTAGATATAGATGTTTTATAAACACGAATCCTAGTTTTGATAGTAAGTTCTGTGAATCAATATTTATGGGTAAAGTAATTGCGTTAATGGTTTCAAATTCAAAAATAGAAAGCCCTATTTCTTTAATTTTGGAAGCACTTTCATAAGCATATCCCTGTTTTTCGTAAGCTGGTAAAAATGAAAATCCGATATCTACACCATCTAATCCTTCACGATCATAAAGACCACAACAACCCATTTTTACATTATCCTCTTTTCTGATAACCGTATAATTTCCAAAACCCAACCGCTCTAATTGTGGTAGCATTCGGGTTTGAATATAAGCTATCGCTTCTTCTTCTGAATGCACCTTTCGATCACCAATGTATTTGATCCATTTGGGCATATTCAGTAATTCCAAAATAAAAGAAGCATCTTCAATGTTTGTTGGTCGCAATATTAATCGCTCTGTTTCAAAAGTTTTGTAAATAGCCATATAGAAAAATAATTTGGTTGATTTAGTAAGTTACTAGTTTTACAGATATAGAGGGTTATAAATCGTGCGTAAATCCAATTACTTTCTTTATTTTTGAGAAAATAGAAATTTATATGTTTGTACAAAAGAATTTTAGCTTTACTGGTGTAATGAGGTTTTCTGGTGGGCACCTAGTATGGATAACAGCATGGATGACCTTTGTGACTTCTTTACATGAATTTACGCACTGGGCATGGCTAGACGTACCATGGCTTCCCGTATCTGTTATTGGTACAGCAGTAGCTTTTTATATAGGTTTTAAAAATAATCAAGCTTATGATCGCCTATGGGAAGCTCGAAAAATCTGGGGTGCTATTGTCAATAGTAGTCGAGCGTGGGGAAGTGCAATAAAAGGATTTGTGAGTAATCAATTTATGACAACTGATCTTGATGAAGAAACATTAAATAGCATCAAACAAAAATTAATATACAGACATATTGCGTGGTTGTACGCGCTTCGTTCTCAACTATTAATTCCTACACCATGGGAACATATTAGTCAAGGAAAACATGTTGCTCGGACTGCAAAAAAACGAAGAAAAAATTTTGGAGTTGGATTGGTGAACGATCATAATACTGAAAAATTATTGCAAAAGCTTTTATCTGAAAATGAATACGAACGCTTAATTAATTATAAAAATACAGCTACTCAAATCATAGATCAGCAAGCTCAAGATTTAGCACATCTTAGGAAAATAGAAGCTATTGATGACTTTCGTCATATGGAATTACAAAAGATTTTATACGATTTTTATGTGCATCAGGGAAAGGCAGAGCGTATCAAGAAATTTCCACTTCCACGACAATACGGAAGTATGAGTGTCATTTTTGTAGGTATTTTTATTTTTTTATTACCCTTTGCAATGGTGACCGAATTTCATCAATTGGGTGAGATGGGAGCGTGGTTGTCTATTCCATTTTCTACATTAATTGCTTGGGTATATTTGATTATGGAATTAGTTGGAGATTATTCTGAAAATCCGTTTGAAGGTGGAGGAAATGATATTCCAATGTTGTCTTTATGTAGAGTCATAGAAATTGATTTAAGAGAGATGCTCGGAGAAACAGAATTACCAGCCAATATCGAGGCCAAAAATGGTGTACTAATGTAAGGAAGAAGGGTTATAAAATGACTAACCTTTCTTCTACAAAAATACTCAATGGTTTAAGTTGTTCATTCGCCCATTCTCCAAAAATACGGATGTGTTGACCACCACTCAAAGCCATAATTTTCCATTGAATCGTTTCTGATGCTTTTATAGGAATTATATGTTGTTGGTCATCTTGAATATAGATACGTTTTTTATAAAAGAGCGGTATCACATTTTTGATGCACAACGGAAACTCTCGTAGCCAAGGGTTCGCAGCAAGGGCTTTGGAGTAGGCAATCATACAGGCTTTCAAATTCGGATAGGCAGGTAGTTGATCGACATCTCTAGGTAGGTATTCAGTAGCTTTCGTTAATGCTCGCATCGGAAAAGAAGAAGGATAATATACTAATTCAGATCGTATAATTTGACCCGTTTTCCAATTATGTTCAAAAGGTTGTTGACCCCAAGTGAAATCTAAAAAAACAGCCCATTTTTTAGTATTTTCTCCCAATATCCAAGTCCTACGAGACTCTAAGTTTTCAATTTTTTGACGGACTTGTCCAAGAATAATCCAATTATCTAAAATTCCTTTTTGCTGTAAAATTCCTTCTTTTTTTTGATTGACACCTGCTAAATTGAGCATTTCTTTTTGTAATGGATCAGGAAGATTTTCCATATTTCTAAATCCTTTTACAATCAGATATATTTCACCGAGTTGTTTCAGAATTAGATGATGCCAGTCTTCTTGTTCTTCAATAATTTCGGGCATCAAGCGAATCCGACGGGCAATACTTCCTAATTTAGTATCAACCATTCGACTGGAAATACCTTCCCAAAAATCGGGTGAAGCCGTTTGTAAATCAGCAAGACCTTGTCTCAAAATATCATGTAACCATGTATCGAGTTCATCTAGTCCAGCCGACATACTTTCCATACGTTTCTCCCAAGCTTTAAGTCGACTGATTCTGCTTAACTCTTCTTTTTTAGGATCTGTTGGTGTCTCTTTTTTAACTATTTCAGTCCCATTTTGCCAAGCTGCTATTTTTTCGGGAAGATCGTAAGTGACTCGAAATACATCGGATTGTTCGATATATACAAGAAGCAAACCCAAGGCATGTCGACACGGCATTTTAGCTTTACAGGAACACTTATATTTAAGTTTAGAAAGGGAAACCCAAGTCTTGAAGTTACGACGGTAGGTTTTACAAGTTCCCCATAAAATATGCTCATTACCTTCAAGTTCTGCCCATTGTCTAGCACGAGCGAAGTTAAACACATTTTTTTTAGTCTCTGCGTCAGGAGCTAAGGCGAGTATTTGGTGTTTGGAATATATCACGTTTCAAAAGTACAAGATATTGTTTAGATGATCTTATACACGAACAGATTTTTTCTTTTTCTTATCTTTACCAATACCAATAGAAGATAAGGCACGTTCAGAAGCGGTTTGTTCAGCAGATTTTTTATTAAAATCATCTGCTACCGCCATTTTCTTCCCATCTACCATAACAGCTACTTTAAAACGGTCTCTTTTTTCAAATTTATAACGAGCCAGTACTTTGTAACTAACCGTTTGACCATTTTTCTGACACCATTCAAGTAGTTGACTTTTATAATTATCGTCGTAAGTTTCTAACTCATGAATGTTCAAATAGCTTTGTAGCATTCTACGAATAATAAAGCGTTTCGTTTTTCGATAGCCACATTCCAAATAGACTGCACCAACTAGAGCTTCAACGGCATTTCCAAGCATAGAACGGCTCAGTCGGGTAGGATTATACTCCATCAAAAGCATGTCCAAACCCATTTTATCTCCAATCTCATTAAGAGATTTTCGCTGAACAATTTTAGAACGCATTTTAGTTAAAAAGCCTTCATCGCCATTGGGATATTTTTTAAAAAGATATTCTGCTACGATTGTTCCTAGAACAGCATCTCCTAGAAATTCAAGTCGTTCATTGTTTTGAGCTCCTTGCAGTTTGGTTGATAAGGTAGATTTATGTGCAAAAGCAAGTTTAAATAATTTTAGGTTGTAAGGTGTAAAACCTAACAATCGATAGAGCTTTCGAGCGAGATCTTTGTCTGCCGAAAAATAATAATTGTACAATCGAAAAAGCGTCTTCACTTAATTCAAAATATATATTACTTGTAGAAACTTAACAAAAGCGGAGTTCATGATTGGTAGTTTTAAACAAAACATGATCTTCTTTTAGATAAACATCTAAAGTAAGTGAAAAATGAGATACTCATCGAAAAACTTCCTTTGAGCACCCTTTAAATTGAAAATGCAGCGTAATAAATATCTGCTATATATAGATTTTGAAAAGCGAATGCATTTTAGAAATACAAATAAAGAGTAGGATGGAATCAATAGCGTGAGATTTCGATCTTGCGCTATTGATATGAAATTTATTTCGCTATGTTCTCTTTACATTATTTTCCAAAATAACTAAATCGTCGTTTCAAAAATAATTGTTGTGATAAAAACTTTATTGAATATCAATTATCGTTATTATTCGGATGGGATAAATTTACACCAATTAAGTGTTTTTATGATTTTTATGAGAATATAATGCCAAATATAATAAAAATCAGGATAGTAATCTCGTTTGGTACTATTTATATGATTCTTAAATTGAGCATCTTTATAACGGATAAAACTATAAATTAGATGCAATTTTAATACGTTTTAAACTGAATTGCATCTAATTTACGAAGATTGTTATTTGAATTTTTTGAAAATTACTGAAGAATTATGTCCTCCAAACCCGAATGTATTACTCAGAACAGCCTTTACTTCTCTTTCTTGTGCATCATTGAACGTAAGGTTTAACTTTGAATCTATTTCTGGGTCGTCAGTAAAATGATTGATCGTTGGCGGAATAAAGTTATGTAAAATAGAAAAAATTCCTGCAATGGCTTCAATAGCCCCAGCAGCACCCAGTAAATGTCCCGTCATGGACTTCGTAGAACTGATGTTTAAGTTATAAGCATGATCGCCAAAAACATGTTGGATCGCTTTTGCTTCTGCCACATCACCAAGTGGAGTAGATGTTCCGTGTACATTGACATAATCAATATCTTCAACATTCATCTTAGCATCTGCCAATGCCATTTTCATCACGTTTTTTGCTCCCAAACCTTCAGGGTGTGGAGCCGTCATATGATAAGCATCGGCTGTCGCACCAGAACCTGCTACTTCAGCTAAAATGGTAGCTCCACGCTTCACCGCATGTTCATATTCTTCTAAAATAAGTGCACCAGCACCTTCACCCAATACAAATCCGTCTCTGTCTTTATCAAATGGTCGTGAAGCTGTTTCTGGGTTTTCATTTCGAGTCGACAATGCTCGCATGGCATTAAATCCACCTATACTAGTGGATAAAACAACTGCTTCTGAACCACCTGTAACCATCACATCACATCGTCCTAATCGAATATTATCCGTCGCAGCACTAATAGCATGACTAGAAGAAGCACAAGCTGAAACGGTCGCATAGTTAACCGCCCTGAATCCATATTCTATTGAAATCATTCCAGCTGCAATATCTGATATCATTTTTGGTATCATAAACGGATTGAAACGTGGTGTTCCTGAACCCGTCGCAAAGTCAGATATGTCATCTTCTAGAGATTTCAAACCACCAATTCCTGATCCCCAAATCACTCCTGCACGATCTAAATCTATTTTGTCAAGATCAAGTCCAGCATGTTGAATCGCTTCTGCAACAGAAACCATCGCAAATTGTGTAAAGCGATCCATTTTTCGAGCCGCTTTTCGATCTAAAAGATCATTTGGTTCAAAACCTTTTACCTCGGCAGCAAACTTCGTTTTGAAGTTAGTTGTATCAAATAAAGTAATAGGTGCAGCACCGCTTTTACCTTTTTGTAAACCTTCCAAATAAGCTTTGGCAGTATTTCCGATAGGTGTGAGAGCACCGATGCCCGTAACAACAACTCTTTTCATAATAAGGTAATAATTAGTGTAATCTAATTGAGCAAAAAAATGATCAATCTAAGATTATTATGATTTGATTCTATTTTTATAGATTTCGCTATGGTCACTTCAAAAAAAAACCACAAATCAGAATCACTCAGAATCTAATTTGTGGAATGTGTGATTTTCTTTTAAATAGTAAAAATCATTAAAATAAACAGACAACTATTTATTTAGCAGTTTCTTTTTCAAGATAATCAATTGCTAAACCAACAGTAGCAATTTTTTCTGCATCTTCATCTGGAATAGAAATATCAAATTCTTTCTCAAACTCCATAATTAACTCTACGGTGTCTAATGAATCTGCTCCTAAATCGTTAGTGAAACTCGCTTCTCTTGTAACTTCTGAAGCGTCTACACCTAACTTATCAACAATGATTTTTTGTACTCTTTCTGTAATGCTTGACATAATTTAAAATCGCATTGAATTGCCTCCTAATAATCATTAATTTACTGATTGATTAGTACAGCAGGGTTAACGAATGTTCTGCAAAATAAGTGATAACTCTAGGCATAACCAAAGATTTCATACTTTTTTTTGCTTTTCTTATGAACACTATTCCTCTGTCTAAAGTTTTAAAACCTTCTTTGTTGGGGATAAAGCATTGAGTAATTAAATGAAAAATAGTTATTGTTTTAAATACACTTAGTTCTTTTTTTGATTATTATTGTGATGAAATACAAAAATTTTTAAGCATCTTTGAGGATAACTTAGTTGTGCTATATATTCTAAATTAATACTACTAATTACCAAAGAATATACTTGCCAAGTAATTTTACGAATGCTTGCAAGTAATATGTAATTTGATAATAGTATGTTGATTATTAGGGGTTTATGGACGTGTTATTTGCGTTTTACTGTCAAGTTGCTTAATTATTATGACAGAAAGAAATTCAAGTTTCAGTAGTTTATGTATATACAGATCAACTGATAAAACCAATTAAAAGTCAATATAATTATGAAAATTGTCGATCATCAGAATACTAAAATAGTAGCTACAGTGGGTCCTGCATGTAGTTCTTACGAAAAATTATTGGACTTAGTGAAAGCAGGTGTCAATGTTTTTAGATTAAATTTTTCACATGGTACGCATCAAGATCATAAAAAAGTAATAGATCGGATCAATTATATTAATGAAAAGTATAATTTACATATCAGTATCTTAGCTGATTTACAAGGACCAAAATTGCGTGTTGGTAAAATTAAAGATAATAAATTAGAGATCAAAAAAGGGGATGTATTAACTTTCGTAAACGAGGAGTGTATCGGTACGAAGGAGAAAATATACATGAGTTATACCCGTTTTGCGCAGGATGTGAAGCTCGGTGAAAAGGTAATGATCGATGATGGTAAATTAATGTTTGAAGTCATCGAAAGCAACAAAACAGATACTGTCAAGCTAAAAGCTTTATATGCTGGTGTTTTATCGTCTAATAAAGGGGTGAATTTACCAAATACTGCTATTTCACTTCCTTCTTTAACAGAAAAAGATGAACGAGATTTGGAGTATATTTTAACTCAAAATGTCCACTGGATTGCGCTTTCATTTGTGCGTTCTGCCAAAGATATGAAAGACTTAGAAAAGCGGATTAAGGCAAAAAATCATCCAGCCAAAACCATCGCTAAAATTGAAAAACCAGAGGCAATTGAACGTCTGGATAAAATTATTCGTGCGTCAAATGCTATTATGGTGGCTCGTGGAGATTTGGGTATTGAAATGCCTATCGAAAAACTTCCATTGCTACAAAAAGAAATTATCAAGCGTTGTATTCAACATGCCCGCCCTGTTATTGTGGCAACGCACATGATGGATAGTATGATTACTCAACCTATCCCGACACGAGCTGAGATTACAGATGTTGCAAATGCTGTTTTAGACGGTGCTGATGCTGTCATGTTAAGTGGTGAAACGAGTGTAGGGGTACACCCAGTAAAAGTAGTGGAAGCGATGAATAAAATTATTGCAGAAGCGGAAGAGGAATATTCTATTGACTATCACCGACCGAAACCATCAAAAAAATCTCGTACCTTTTTGTCTGATGCGGTCTGTTTTAATGCTGCCCAGTTAGGGGAACAAGTTAAAGCAAATGCTATTGTTGGAATGACAAGTTCTGGTTATACTGCATTTAAGGTTTCAAGTTATCGTCCTTCAAGCGAAATTTATATTTTCTCAGATCGTACACATATGCTGTCTTTACTGAATTTGGTTTGGGGAGTCAAGTGTTTTTATTATGATAAATTTACAACGACAGATGATACCATTCAAGATGTTACAGATATTTTAAAACAAAAAGGTCTGGTAGAAGAAGGAGATGTGATTGTCAACACTGGAAGTATGCCGCTACACCGACGTCACCGTACCAATATGTTGAAAGTGACGGTAGTAGAATAAAAATAGCTTTGTTTCAATAAAAATGTAAACCCAATAGCATCAATGAATGTTATTGGGTTTGATGTTTTATATAGTATCTTTGGCTCAATTGTGGTAGTTTA
>JAHDFQ010000127.1 GCA_020628085.1 Saprospiraceae bacterium | reverse complement strand
ACTCTTTTTATGACGGCGGATTTTTTTGCACAAGTAATTTTGACTGACTACTTAACTAAATTGGATTATTTATTTTAATTTAAAAAGTCAACTTTGCCGTTATCCATATCATAGGTTGCGCCTACAATCTTAATTTCGCCTTTATCTTCCATTTCTTTCAAGATAGGACTTTTCTCACGAATTTCTTTAATAGTATTGACTACATTACTTTCACATACTTTGTGTACAAATTCTTGGTTTTTTGAAGAACGATCTCCATCATAATCAACCATTTTTACAGCGGGTGTAATTTTCGATAGCATAGCTGTAATATTACCAAGCTTTACGTCATCAATGGCTGCTTTTACTGCTCCACAATGTTCGTGACCCAACACCAAAACCAGTTTTGATCCTGATACTTTACAAGCAAATTCCATACTTCCTAAAATATCTTCATTTACAAAGTTACCTGCAACTCGCGCAACAAAAACATCTCCAATTCCTCTATCAAAAACATCTTCAACAGGTACACGACTATCAACACATGATAATACAATAGCTTTTGGAAATTGAGCTTTAGTACTTTTTCGCACTTGTGCTGAATGATCTCTGGCTGTAAGATCATTATTCATAAAGCGTTTGTTTCCTTCCTTAAAAGAAGCAATTACGTCATCGGCCGTTAGAGCCGCTTGTTGCTCCGCAGTTAATACTTCTTGAACAAGTCCTTTTGGTTGTTCTACAACAGTTACCGTTTTAGTTTCTGGTGTTGTCGTCGGTGTACAAGCAAAAAAGGATAAAGCCATGAAAGCAACGAAAAAAAACTTAATGAATGTATTCATCTATTTTGTAATTAAAAGTTTAAAAACCATACAAAAATTATCAAGGGAATAAATTCCCTTGGAAAAAGGTTCTTTC
Organism: Saprospiraceae bacterium; assembly: GCA_020628085.1. Taxonomy (GTDB): domain Bacteria; phylum Bacteroidota; class Bacteroidia; order Chitinophagales; family Saprospiraceae; genus JAHDES01. The sequence continues at coordinate 13,451 of JAHDFQ010000127.1, read as the reverse complement.
AAGGTGGTTTTAACCCCTTGTCAATATCATTATTTGGACTTTAATTACTTTTGTATGGTTTCAAAACTAAAAGTTGAAAAAATAAGTTTGTGTTTGTCCTAATGACATGTTTATAACACACTACTTTAATTAATGTTTAAATTTTAACTATAAAAGATAGTAAAACTATTATTTAGGTTAGTGTTTATGTTTTTTGAAGTTTATGAAGGTAGTTATTATGCTAGCTTTCCAGACACAGACGGGTTTTAAAGGTAACTATTTAGTACCTATTGAATTTTATTCATTAAAATAAAAAAGCCATCTTTGTATTTTTATCATGCAAATTTGAATTATGGATATTTCTGTTCAGGAGTTAAAGGAAAAATTGGATTCAAAAGAAGAGTTTATTTTTATAGATGTGCGAGAACCACACGAATACGAAACTTTTAATTTAGGGGCGAAGTTGATGCCTTTAGGTGATATTATGCAAATCATTGAAGAATATGATGATCGCAAAGAAGAAGAGATTGTATTACATTGTCGCTCTGGTGCAAGAAGTGGACAGGCACAAATGTTTATGCAGCAGTATGGCTTTACAAATGTTCGGAATTTAACTGGCGGAGTATTGGCTTGGGCAGATGCTTTTGGTTCTTAAATTAGACTTGAAACTAATCTCAAAAAAATGAGTGTAGAGACGGTTTGTTTCTACACTCATTTTAATATAAACTTAAAGTTGTTGATTATTAGTTCCTAAATATCAACATTCGCATATTTTGCATTAGCTTCGATAAATGCTCGTCGAGGTGGTACTTCATCACCCATCAACATAGAGAAAACACGATCTACTTCCAACGCATCATCAATTGTTACTTGACGCAAAATACGTGTATCGGGATCCATGGTAGTTTCCCATAACTGTTCGGCATTCATCTCTCCAAGTCCCTTATATCGTTGTACTTTAACAGAACTATCATTCTCGCCTTTAGAGAATCGAGCAATGGCTTCTGCACGTTCTTCTTCATTCCAACAATACTGGAAGTTCTTACCCTTTTTAACCATATATAACGGCGGAGCAGCAATATAGATGTATCCATTATCAATCAATGGGCGCATATACCTGAAAAAGAAAGTCAAAATTAAGGTTACAATGTGGCTACCATCAACGTCGGCATCACACATAATAACGATTTTGTGGTAACGCAATTTTTCGACATTTAAAATACGCTCCCCATCCTTTTCTTCTATGCTTACACCTAACGCCGTAAACATATTTTTGATTTCCTCATTATCGTAGATTCGGTGTTCCATCGCTTTTTCAACATTTAAAATCTTACCTCGAAGTGGTAAAATAGCTTGAAAATTACGATCACGGCCTTGTTTAGCCGTTCCACCTGCCGAGTCTCCCTCCACCAAGAAGATTTCGCTTTCATCAGGGTTTTTAGAAGAACAATCGGATAGTTTCCCAGGTAATCCACCACCTGTTAATACGTTTTTACGTTGTACAATTTCACGTGCTTTTCGAGCGGCGTGTCGAGCAGTAGCTGCCAAGATCACTTTGTCAATAATCTTTTTTGCTTGACGTGGATTTTCTTCCAAATAATGTCCTAAAACTTTACCAACGGAACGAGAAACAATACCTGTTACCTCGGAGTTACCCAATTCCCCCTTTGTTTGTCCTTTGAACTGAGGTTCTGGAACTTTCACTGAAACGATGGCCGTCATTCCTTCCTTAAAATCTTCTCCAGAAATAGCAAATTTCAATTTCTTGAAAAATCCATTTTCTTCTCCATACGTTTTAAACAAACGAGTAATAGCTCGACGGAATCCGTTGACGTGTGTTCCACCTTCTCTGGTGTTAATATTATTTACAAAAGAATAAATGTTTTCAGAGAAAGAAGTATTATAGTTCAAAGCTACTTCAACTTCAACATTATCTTCTTTTCCTACCACGTGAATCGGTTCTTCGATGAGTTTAGTACGTGCCTCATCTAAGTGTAGGACAAATTCTTTCAAACCACCTTCGGAATAGAAGGTTTCGTTTTTAAACGAACCATCTTCCTCTGTCTCACGCTTGTCTGTTAGCGTCAGTGTTAAGCCTTTGTTTAGGTATGACAACTCTCGAATACGAGTGGCTAGAACATCATATTTATATTCAAGTGCCTCGAAAATTGTTGCGTCTGGTTTGAACGTAACAAAAGTTCCTGTATCTTTTGCCGTACCAACTTCTTCTACTTCCGTTTGAGGAATACCTGTTTTATAGCTTTGTGTATAAATCTTTCCATCACGATGAACTTCTACACTTAAATCCTCTGAAAGTGCATTCACACAAGATACACCAACCCCGTGCAAACCACCAGAAACTTTATAGGTATCCTTATCAAACTTACCACCTGCGTGTAAGACCGTCATGACCACTTCCAAAGCTGATTTTTGTAATTTAGCGTGCATTCCAACAGGAATACCACGACCATTATCACGAACGGTGATAGAATTATCGGGGTGAATAACGGTATCAATTTGACTACAATGACCCGCTAAATGTTCATCAATAGAGTTATCAATGACCTCCCAAACTAAGTGATGTAAACCTTTGGTATCTGTGCTACCAATATACATCCCTGGTCGTTTTCGAACCGCTTCTAGTCCTTCTAGTGCTTGAATATTATCTGCACCATAATTATTTTTTTGGGAGGTTAATCCTTTTTTATTTTCGGTTTCTTTCATTTATAAAATGACTATTTTAAAAAGAATATTTCTGAGATGTGGGGGCAATATTTTGTAAAATAAATATGCCTTTAACCAATATCGAAATAAAATCGAAATAGCTAAATTAGATTCAGCTAAACATTCTACAAAAATACGAAAAAATTACGTTATTTTATGCCTAGTTATAACAAAATTAGCTTTAAAGAGTAAGATGAGTAGATATATAGTTTTGTTGTTGATAATCAGTTGTTTATAACTATTAAAAGGCTTGGTTGAAATGATTTTTAACGAATAAAAGGTTCATTTGCTTAAATTGATAAAAAATATACATGTCATTTGTTTTTTAAATACAAGGTTTGTACTTGTTTTTACCCTGTTTTTTGTGTCAAACCTGATAAAAGGACAGCACCTTTTTTTTAGACATTATACGCCTGACGATGGTTTACCGACATCTAGCTTGTATAATCTCGTACAGGATCAGGATGGTTTTATTTGGATAACTTCTGAGGCGGAGGTTTGTAAATTTGATGGCGAATATTTTCTCTCTCCACTAATAGGGTTAGAACGAGAAGAGGTCATCAAATTAAGTTTTCATGCACCGGATCGTTTGGTTTTTATTGATTTGACCAACCAAACTTTTATTTATGAAAATAATTCTTTGAAACAGTATGATATACCATTATATCCGAAAACATCTTATTTATGTAGTTTTTACGAAGATAAAAATAATCGGAATTGGTTAGTCTCTACAGGGGTTGATTATGTGATTTCTATGCCGACGGCATCAATTTTTGATACTTCTCAACATACGGTTTACTACAACCCAAATTTCAATCAACCCAAAGCATTTCACGCTGTCGAAGACACTGTTTATTTGTTTAGTCAGGGAAGTACATTCAAAATTATCGAAGACACTGTTTATTCTTCGTTCAATACCATTGAGGATCAGGTGATGCCACCGACTATTGGAATGCCAGATAAGAACAATGTTTTAATTTCTACATATACAGGAGAGTTGTATTTTTATTCTAAAAACGCAGATCAGTTCCGTCGAGCTTTTACAGAGTATGATTCTTTGATTCAGGCAGGTATCAATTATATTTATGAAGATCAATTACAAAATATTTGGATCTCTACAAGAGACGGATTAATCTTTTTAGATTATCAAAAAAATGGTACTTATAAAATGAGTCACCATCTCTCTGGAACAAGTGTAGGTATCATTTATCAAGATGCCGAATTTCAGTATTGGTTTACTTCTTTGACTGACGGACTATACTTTTTACCTTCATTGGAGTTATCAACATATATACATCCAAAACTGCAAAAAATATATAATATAGCAATAAATCAATCAGGTGAAATACTCTTAGGTACAGATGACGGTTGGCTACTAAAAATAAGTGAAAATTTTGAAGTCCAACAAGAAACGAAATTGCAACGACAATCCATGCGTGTGTATTCTATAGATGCCAAATTTGATACTATTTTGTATGCGACCTCCTCTCAAATTTTTGCTCAAGATATCGATGATCGTTTTTATGATTTTAAAAGCGGATCATACAAACAAATCGACAGAAGTTCAAGGGAGGTAGCTTGGTATGGTAGTAGTGGATCTATGGGTTATATAGACAGCACACATGAAGGCTATACGGAAAAAGCAGTTTTGAAACAAACAAGAACCTATGCCGTGTATCCGATTAGTGATGAAGCATGCTACTTTGGGGCAGTAGATGGTCTTTACTATTATGACAATGATACACTTCAAACGATTTTACCCCATTCAATTCAAGGTGATATTCGAGATATAGAAATACTAGCTGATTCTAGTTTACTACTTGCAACGCAAGGAAATGGATTGTTCCGGATTAATCATGATTCCATCATTCAACATCTAACCATAGATAACGGATTGGTGAGTAATAATTGTACCGATATATTAGTTGGTTCTACCTACATTTGGTTGGCGACGAATAAAGGCTTACACCGTATTGACTTAGATAATAATACAATTAAACTGCTAAGCAGAAACAATGGATTAGTCGATGATAATGTCAACTGTTTAGCCTTAAAAGGAGATACAGTTTTGGTGGGAACGAATAAAGGTGTCGCTTATTTTAAAGAACATTACTCTCTTGAGGAGAGTCCTCCGAAAGTATATTTTTCTAGTGTTAAAGTAGGTGAAAAAGATACCTTAATCATTCAACACTATTCTTTAAAGCACGATCAAAACAATATCAAAATTGGCTTTGGTAGTATACAGTTTACGAATGCCAATAGTATTGAATATCAATATAAACTGAAAGGATTGAATGATGACTGGGTGCAAACAAAGATCAATGAAGCACAATATCCATCTCTGTCAAACGGCAATTATGAATTCATGCTCCGTGCAAAAACAATCAATTCAGATTGGTCGTCACCTATTTTACTGTCCTTTGAAATTGATAAACCTTTTTGGAAAACATGGTGGTTTATCTTGTGTGGAATCGTGTTTTTTGGATTAATGGTGTATCTTTTTTTACGACAATTTATTAAAAATAAAGCTCGGAAGGCAAAAGTAGAAGCGCAGATCAAAGACATGCAATTGATGGCACTGCGCGCACAAATGAATCCTCATTTTATCTTTAATTCATTAAATTCGATTCAAGAGTTTATTATTTTACAAGATAAACGTACAGCAAACCGATATTTAGGACAGTTTTCACTATTAATGCGAACGATCCTAAATATGTCGGAAAAAGAAACTATTACGTTGCGACAAGAAATAGACGCCCTGGAGTTATATTTAAGTTTAGAATCTATGCGTTTTGAAGATGAGTTGCATTTTAATATCTCGTATGATCCAACGATAAAAATAGACCAAACACTCCTGCCTCCCATGCTAATACAACCATATGTTGAAAATGCTATTTTGCATGGTCTACGATATAAAAAAGGCGTTAAAAAATTAGATGTTGAGTTTACATTCGAACCTCCTTTTTTAATATGTACTGTAACAGATAATGGAATAGGTCGTACGAAGGCGAAAACGATTAAAGCTAGGAAAGCATCTATTTTTCCATCTAAAGGGATGAGTATCACCGAAAAAAGACTTAATTTGTTGAATGATATAACGCATCAAAATTTTGAAATAGAGGTCATTGATATAATAAGTGATCAAGAAGAAGCTCTAGGAACTAAAGTAATCATCCAAGTATTTTCAAACTCTAAAGATGTTTGAGAAATAAGAAATGTTATAACATAAACTAGTTAAACTAAAAAACATGCTAAAAGTAGTCGTCGTCGATAACCAAAAAACCTATCAATCTATACTCCAAGAATTGTTATTGGAATATACAAAACCAATTGAAGTCGTTGGACAAGCAATAGATGCAGTAACAGGTATTCATCTGATTCATCAATTTCAACCAGATGTGGTTATTCTCAATACCGAAATGCCTTATTATTCAGGATTTCAACTGCTGGATTTTTTTGAAGCAGCAAATTTTAGTATCATCTTTACTACCCATCATAAAGAACACGCACTTAAAGCATTAAAAGCAAATGCTTTGGCATATCTGATACAACCTATTGAAAAAGAATTATTATTTCAAGCAATAGATAAAGCAATTGTTTTAAAAGAAGCTCAATTGGCTAATGTAGTTACTAAATCAGATGCAGTCAAAATTGCTTTTCCAAGCGTCAATGGTTGGTTGTATTTTTATGAATATGAAATTAGTTTTTTGGAATCGAAAGGAAAAGAAACGCTGATTCATTTAGCTAATGGAAAAACACTTAGTACAACCTTTGGGTTAAAAGAATGTCAACTATTATTGGAAAAAACGAGCTTGGTTAGAGTACATCGCTCGTATATGGTTAACTTGCGGCATATCAAGCGATATGTCAAAGGTGGAGAGCGGTTTTTAACACTAAAAGATGACTCTAAAATAGATGTCGGTAAAATGTATAAAGAGGATTTAAATAAAATTGTATCTTTTTTCCCAAAATAATTCTTAGAAACTACATAACAATTTGAATATGGAAATTTTAATTCCTAATTTAGAAGCACTTCCTCAAGCTGTAAATACTTTTTTAAACAGTATTGGTCAGCACAAGAAGATTGCCTTTTATGGTGAAGTGGGTGCTGGAAAAACCACATTTATTAATGCGTTATGTCAATATTTTAATATACGAGAAACGGTTTCCAGTCCAACATTTTCAATTATCAATGAGTATAGCTATTTAGATCAAAATAATGTAGAACAACTCATTTATCATGCTGATTTATATCGCCTCAAAACAATAGATGAAGTCATTGATATTGGTTTTGAAGATTATCTATATGATCCACATTTTTGTTTAGTAGAGTGGCCCAATATTGCTGAACCTATACTACCTTTAGATTGTCTTAAAATTAAGATGGAGTTAGATGCCGATTCCAATCGAAAAATTGTATTTTTGTAGGCTATGCAGATGGTTTAAGAGGACAGTCTAATAAATTGAAAGCCTCTTTATCACTATTCAAATTGATCCAATACCACTTATAATGAGCGATCCAAAAAAACGAATTCCAATTCCTCAGATATTATCCTCCAGTCAGTTTCAGACTCAATCTGAAATGCTAGAAGTGCAGCGGAAACCCAATAAACTATTTATAGGTATTCCAAAGGAAGAACGATTTCAGGAACGTCGAGTAGGCTTAGTTCCAGCCTCTGTGGCAACCATGATTGCTCACGGCCATAGAGTAGTCATTGAAAAAGGCGCAGGCGAATCTTCTAATTATAGCGATCAAGCTTATTCTGAAGTTGGAGCAGACATTGCATACAGTAAAGAACAGGTGTTTAAGTCCAATATTTTAATAAAAGTAGCTCCTCCAACTTTAGAAGAATTGGACTTGTTTCAGCCCAATCAAATCTTATTTTCTCCAATTCAACTACCATTGATTTCAGCAGAATATATTCATAAATTACGTCAAAAACGAGTCATTGCTTTAGCAATGGAGTACATCCAAGACAATGGTGGGGCATTTCCTATAGTACGAATTATGAGCGAACTAGCAGGTTTATGTGCAGTATCTACTGCCTCTGAATTATTGAGTAATACGAATGGTGGAAAAGGTGTTTTACTCGGTGGCGTTTCTGGTGTACCATCAGCAAAAATAGTTATTTTAGGCGCAGGTGTGGTGGCTCAATTTGCTACACGGGTTGCACTCGGTATGGGGGCAGACGTCCGTATTTTTGATAATGATATTTCAAAACTCATGCGGATTCAAAGCCAAGTTGGCCGCCCATTAAATACGTCTTCTTTCAATCCTATTCAATTAGAAAAAGAATTATTAACGGCGGATGTGGTCATCGGGGCTATTCATTCCAAATCTGGTCGTACGCCCATGTTGGTGAGTGAAGACACCGTTTCTAAGATGAAAGCAGGTTCGGTCATTATTGATGTAAGTATAGATCAAGGTGGTTGTTTTGAAACATCAGAAGTGACGAGCTTAGATAAGCCTACCTTTAAAAAATACGATGTCATTCATTATTGTGTGCCAAATATCGCTTCAAAAGTAGCCCGAACCGCTTCCATTGCTGTCAGTAATATTATGACTTCTATTTTGCTGAATGCCAGTGATACAGGAGGAATTGAACATCTTTTACAAAAACAATCGGGTCTCCGTAACGGTGTTTATACGTACAAAGGTTGCTTAACCAACACATATCTCGGACAGCGTTTTAAAATAAAATCTACAGATTTAGATTTATTAATGATGTCAAATTTGTAGCACTTGCTTTAAGGTTTTTAAACCTCATACTATATACTTGAAAATTTGTTGCTCAGTAGCTAGTCAAATTAGTGATAAAGGGTTTTCTTTTAAACCGCAGACCTGCCCGACGCAGGCGGGTTTTAAAGACAAGCTATTTAATATCCCCAGTATTATGAAAACCAATCTATTTTTTCTTTTTGTTATTTGTATTTACAGTTTTGGATTTAGTCAAACTACGACGATTCAGTATACGCCGATAACAGGAGATATTCCCAATCCAGAACGTGGCTTCTATACGCCTACGATAACTTTTGCAAGTAACTATACACCATTAAACGCCTCATATCTTGCTGGTTTACGTAATGCTCATACTCCTTTTGCAGCTAATTATACGGTACAGAGCACCTTAGTTCATCGTTATTTTGTTTTAGATAATTTCGTAAATAGTCCTATTGACGCTAGTTTTCTAGCCAATATGCAATCTGATTTTGATGCTGCTCGACAGGCAGGTGTAAAGTTAATTATTCGATATTCATACACCAACACGCCTCCGACGGGTAGTTGTGGAAATTGGATTTGTCCACCTTATGGAGATGCTGACAAAGCTACCATTTTAGGTCATATTACACAATTAGAATCTTTTTGGGAAGCCAATAAAGATATTATTGCTGTAGTTCAAATGGGATTTATTGGGGTTTGGGGTGAAAATTATTATACCGATCACTTTGGAGATGCTTCCCTTTCTCCTTTTATTATAACGAACGCTAATTGGCAAGATAGAAATGATGTTTTAAATGCTTTGATAAACGCTGTTCCTGAAGAACGTATGGTTCAGGTGCGTTATCCACAACTCAAACAACGATTGGTATATGGCATCGGTGCGCCGACATCGGTGGCAGCGTTAACAAGTGCGGAAGCTTACACAGAAACAGCAAAAGCTCGAATCGGATTTCACAATGATTGTTACTTGGCTAGCGATACGGATTTTGGAACGTACAGCGATTATGGTCCACCTGTTGCTTCGTCTGACACGAGTAATTTAAAACCTTATGTAGCTACTGATACTCAGTTTGTACCCATGGGAGGAGAAACTTGTTCGGCTAATAACCCCGATGATGATTGCGCTATGATGGGTGGAAGAGCGGATACAGAAATGCGTCGTATGCACTACTCCTATTTAAATTCTGAATACAATAATGTAGCAGTCAACAATGATTGGGTAGGATCATGTATCGAAGATATTAAGGCACAATTGGGCTATCGCTTTTCTTTAGTCAATGGAACATATCCGAATACCATTGACGCAGGCGCTTCTTTTGATATTACAATCCATTTAGAAAATAATGGTTATGCTGCACCATTTAATAAAAGAGGGTTAGAATTAGTTTTTAGAAATAGTAGTTCTGGGGTCTCTCATTTTGCACCGCTCGACCATGATCCACGTTTGTGGCTACCAGGAACACACATAATACAACAAACGCTATGTACGCCTCCCAATCTTCCGAATGGAACATATGATTTACTGTTAAACCTACCCGATCCATCACCTACATTGTTTGATAATCCTTTATATTCTATTCAATTAGCGAACAATAATGTATGGGAATCTACGACGGGTTACAATGATTTGAACCATTCTGTAATGATTAATGCTCCAATTTCTAATCCTTGTACAGGTACATTGACGATGTCTTCGGTGAGTGTGTATGACCCAGCCTATTGTACGCCTGTATTAAATGTAGCTGATCCGATTTTGAACGATCTATATATTGCCAAAACTCAAATCCTATCGGATGGAGCGATTAATGCTGGTATTTATCCTGTTTTCAGGTCTGGACATGCCATTGATTTAAACGCTCATTTTGAGGTGAAATTAGGTGCAGAATTCTGGGCATTTATTCAAGGTTGTTATGAATGAAATTAAGTGTTCAACTTGTTGCGAATTTATAGGTTTCTCTACTTATAAAATGCGATATATCTCTTGATCAAAACACTTTTATACACAACTAGAGTTCAGTTTGATCTAGTAATTAGGTATATTTAGATTTTAATGAATGAAAATAAAGAGTCCCGTCCTTAAAAATGAAAACATAACCGCTTCTCTTTACTATAACTATACTCCTTTAATCGTCCTAACAAAATAGAAAAGCATCACTGCATTGTATATATATAGTAAATAAGGAAGTGGTATAATAATACCTCATGAAAACAAAATATACATTTTGCCTTACCAGAACAATCCAATTAATTTCTGTCGATTCTACTATTTTAAAAAAAGCAATATTCTTATTGCTATACTTTCTATTTATAATTGGCTTATTCAATACAGTTAACGCTCAGAATAATAACACCAAAAATAACCCCTCTACTTCAGATACTATAAATGTAGAAAAAAGAGAATCAAACTTAGCTCAAATTGATTCTCTTAAAAAGTTATCTATCGACTCTTTAATTGTTTGGACACATGGTATGCAAGACACCCATTTTAAAGATTTCCCTGAAATAGCTTATTTCGCTCTGGGGCAAGCTTTAAAAGAAGAGAACTATAAAGCAGCTTCTTCTTTTCATGGATACCTTTCGTTTTGGAATTATTATAATTATGAAATCAATGGTATAGATACCATTATCTATCATCGGAAAAAACAAATTGAATACAGTGCCAAAATTGGAGATACACTTTTAGTAGGTATAGGATATTTTAATCTTGCAACTGATTATAATGATTCTAATCAACAGACAAAGTGTATAGAAACATTATTAGAATCTATAGAAATATTCAAATCTATAAATAATGAAGCTAAAGTAGCAGAGGTTCATACGATGTTGGCAGCTATTTACAATAGTACAAATGAGCCTCAAAAAGCTGTAAAACTTTTAGAAGTATGTTTACCTATTTTCATAAAAGAAAAAGATTATTTTATGGTTGCAGAAGGCTCTAGACATTTTACAGATGCATATTTAATTCTAAAAGATTATCCTAATGCGTTAAAGCATATTAATAATTCTATCAAAGTAAGTTTAGAAAACGAATTTGACCTAAACAACCTTCTTTTAATTGAATCCTATTTAACTAAAGGCACTATTTATTTGGAAAAAGAGGATTATAATTTAGCGGAAAATTATTACAATAAAGCCCTACAAGCAAGTCTTAAAAGTAATTCCATCGAAAAAGCCAAACAGTGTCGTTTTGAAATAGGCAATGTACTTTATATACAAAAAAAGTACGAAGAAGCTTTACCTCATTTAGTGGCAGGCGTGCAAGCAGCAGAGGTTTTATCTGGCTTTACTTCAGACTATTACCAAAAGATTGCAGCTTGTTATGAAAAATTGGGTCTATATGAAAAAGCATTTGAATTTAAACAAAAGGAGTTTGATTTTGAGCAGAAAATAACAACGGATAAAATTGAAAATATTCAGTCAGAGTCCTTGATAAAGTACGAAACAGGAAGAAAGGATCAACAACTACTAGAACAAACTCAGATTATTGAGCAAAAAAATTGGATTCAACGAATTAGTATTGGAGCAGCATTATTACTGAGTATTTTATTATCTATGTTGTTTTATTACTTTCAGAAAAATAGAAAAAATAGTACATTACTTCTCGCCAAAAATGTTGTAATTGAAGAACGCAACCAACAAAACGAACTCCTCCTCAAAGAAATTCATCATCGGGTAAAAAACAACCTCGAAGTCGTGTCCAGCCTACTCGCTTTACAATCCAGACAGCTCGATGACCAAAACGCAAAATCTGCCATGCAGGAAAGTCAAAATCGAGTGCAATCTATGGGAATTATTCATCAAAAACTGTATCAAGGCGAAAACTTATCAGCTATTGAGATGAAGGATTATTTTGTAAATTTGGGTGAAGGGATTTTGGATTCATTTGGTAAAAGTGAGCAAGTAAAAATTACTTGTGTGATGAAAGAACTTGAATTGGATGTGGATACGGCTGTTCCGATTGGACTCATCGTTAATGAGCTATTGACCAATGCCCTGAAATATGCTTTTAAAGAAGCAGCAGAAAATCCTGAAATTCAAATTAAATTAGAACGGTTAACCGATCATTCCCTCAAATTACATGTTAGTGATAATGGCATTGGAAAATCCAATAATGAAGTAGCCAAAGGAACTGGTTTTGGTAGTCAATTGATACAACTACTAACCGCACAATTGGAAGGAGTAATGAATTACGTGGCTGATAAAGGTTCGCATTTTTCTTTTCATTTTAAACCGACAGAGGCATGATTTCTAAAGTGAAAATTCTAATTGTAGAAGATGAAATGCTCATCGGGGCTAAGATATCTATGTTGTTATCGGATATGGATTATGAAATAGCAGGAATCATTCCTTCTGGTGAAAAGACAATAGCCCACGTTCAGTCCAATCGTCCTGATATCATTATCATGGACATAAATTTAAAAGGAAAGTTGGACGGTATAGAAACGGCTAATATCATTCAGCAGTCTGCTGATATTCCCATTATCTACCTAACGTCTAATGCAGATGAGCATCATTTCAATCGTGCCAAATCGACACGTCCTTATGCTTTTATATCCAAACCTTTCAAACGACTGGACTTGCAGCGTGCCATTGAATTGACGCTTGCTCGCTTATCAGAAGAACATTCTAACCAAAAAGTAGCCGTGGAAGGTGACTCTCCTTTTATTCTACATGACCGCCTGTTTATTCGAGAAAAGGGTAAAATGCAAAAGTTATTGATTGATGATATTTTATATATTGAAGCGGAACGGAATTATTGTAATATTTATACGGTTTCTAAACCATTTTTAATAAGTATTACGCTTAAAAATATGGAAGAACGCCTGCCTTCTCAACATTTTTTGCGTGTTCATCGGTCATTCATTGTCAATTGCTCACAAATTAATTCAGTATCAGAATCTCATCTGATGATTAATAAAAAATTGATCCCAATCAGCAAGAACTTGAAGTCGGAACTACTCCGACGCTTAAAAACAATATAAGCACAAACCCCTTCGATAACAATATCCATACCTTCGGACAAGAA
>JAHDFQ010000126.1 GCA_020628085.1 Saprospiraceae bacterium | reverse complement strand
TTTTTGACGGATTAATAGATTTGTTTTGTACTAATTTTACTGACGAACTACTTATTATTTAAATATTAAACACCTATTTATCAATTAAATAGGTTTATAAATCACCCTGACAAATTGTTTTTGACATTTGACAGGGTGATTTTTTTTAAGGCCATTTTTTCAGTCTTCCTGAATCGATTACGTTTAAGATAATATTTTATAAAAAGTAGATCTTAAATCACTATATTTGAAAGCATGACTTTTTTGACTATATCATTGTTTTCGATTTATGAAAAATGAAAGAATTATCATTTAAATTTTTTACATTATTACAATCTTTTTCTGTAGAAGAATTTAAAGCATTTGAAAAATGGTTAATATCTCCATGGTGCAATTCAAACAAAAATTTGATTCGGCTATTTAAAAAAACTAAAAAATATTATCCTACCTATCATCATGCTTCTTTGTCAAAAGAAAACTTATTTAAACAAGTTTTTCCTCAAGGTAAGTATAGCGATCAGCGTATATATAACTTAATGTCAAAAGGTTTTCAGGCCGCTGAGCAATTCCTAACGTTTCAGCATTTGAAAAATAATCAGAATATTCAAAATCAATTTTTGTTAAAGGATTATCAAAAACGTCATTCAAACGATATTTTTTTTAAAAAATCCTCTCAAATAAGTACTTCATTAGAAGTTAAACAAAATAAAACTTGGGAAGAACATCTACAACTCTATCAACTATACAGACGGATATATCATCATCCCAATCAATATCAACGTCAGCAACCAGGCAATGAGACCATCATAAAAATGGGTGAGCAGTTGGATTTAATCTATGTATTAGAAAGAGCCACAATTATTAATGAGAAAATATCGAGAAGTCGAATATTAAATAAAGAGACGCATGATATATCCTTTGAATTAAAAAAATGGTTCATTGTAGCTGAAGGAATAGAGCATATTTCGATAGAACTGTATAAGAAGCGATTTGAATACCATTCAGAAAACTATTTAGAAAATTATCTCTCATTACGTCAGTTATTCCTACAAAATACACATCGACTAAACGAAAAAGAACAAAAAGTTCACTTGTTTTCACTCATTAATGATACTAGCCTCTTAACACGGGCGGGATTAACAGATATTACAGAATTTTTACCATTGTATAAATTAGGTTTAAAAACGGGTATTTTGCTTCATCAAGATATGCTTTCATATAATACGTTTATTTCAATTATAATGGCAAGTAATACCAAAAAAGATTTTGAATTTACGCAACAGTTTATTCACAATTATACGGGTAAAATTCGACCAGATATTCAAGCCGATGTATATCATTGGGCCAAGGCTCATACGGCATATTATCAAAACAATTTGACAGCATGTTTAGATATTTTGTTGAAACATAATTTTAAAATGCCTTATGTATTGCTGATAACTAAGTTTTTAACAACACAAACTTATTTTGATTTATACTTGAAAGACGAATCATATAAAACTTTTTTATTCAATTATTTTGATTCTTTTGAAAAATGGATTTTGAGAGAAAAAAAACAGTCTAAATTTAAAAAACATTCATCTATTCGATTTATACAAGTCTGTAGATCTCTTGCCAAATATTATGCTAAGCCAATTTTTGAACGTCAAAAAGTGAAATCTATACTCGATAAAGAATCTAATATTCAGGCTCTAAATTGGTTAAACTCCAGAGTTGAAAAAGTACTTAATCTAAGAAAAAACTAATTTATAATATCATCTTCAATAATAATTTCTTGTTGAGATTCTAATGTTAAATTATTAATGTTTTGATCGTTTAGAATGAAGTTAAGTTGTAATTTCTTTTTGTTGAAAGTAAACTCTTTTACTGTAAAATGATGTGTTGATTCATCTCCAGAACTGTCAACAAATACTAAACTTTGAGTTTGTTTCACACCTATATCCGATAGTAGAAAGTCAATTTTATAATGAACTTGTATTTCATTATTCGCATGTTCAATCGAATAAAAATCAATATCAAGATATAGGCTGGTTGTTTTATTTTGATCCATATTTGAGTTCATTTTTTTGGTAGAAATAATGGATTCTATCTCTAAAGTTTCCGCTTTTTGACAAGCTGTAAAAACTAGAAGAATAGCTGCAAAGCAATTGATAATAGAGCATTTCATGATAAATGGTTTTAGCTTCAACATTGCCTCTGAGTGGCAATATTGAAAAGGTTTGTAAATTGTATAAATATTGATTTTGGAGACCTTCCTGACATGTCCTGGTTCGGAAGTCAATTCAATTTATATTTATACTCAATTCATCATGTGCACCTGATGGGGTTGAGTGATAGACAATATTCGCCTGGGTAAAAAGATGTAAATTCCTTTTACTATTGATTTATGATGTCAAAAATTATCTAATTCTAACTATTGAATTTCGATAAAAAACAATACTTATATCTATTGTTTTTATATAAAACAAAGGTGGGCTGAAAACAGAATACACGCTTACAAAATGCGTTCTTATCTTTATAATCTGCGTTCAAAGGATATATAAAAAAAGATAATTTCGTTTCATAATCGAAATTATCTTTTTACAATTAGTTGATTGTTAGTACTTTAAGTTGTTCTGCGCTTTATAATCGAATTTTTTGGGATTATTCGCTAGTTTTTAAAGAACTTGGAGCAAATCCAAACATTTTTTGAAAGGAGTTTGAAAAATAAGAAGGGTTTTTAAACCCAACATCATAAGCAACTTCAGTTACATTAAGATCACTATGTTCCAGTAAATATTTTGCCTTTTGTAAGCGATACGTTCGGATATAATCAGAAGGTGCCATATTTGTTAAGGCTTTCGTTTTTCGAAATAATTGAGAACGAGACATACCCAATTGTCGGCAGAATTCTGGTAAAGCAAAATCTTCATTTTGAATGTTTTGCTCTAAAATGGCATTCATTTTTTGGATAAATTGATTTTCAATGAGCTCATCTTTAGAGGATTCCTTTGGTAGATTTTGATTTATTTCTTTAGAAAATGGAGTATACAACTGCCCAAAAAATTGCTTGAGTTGATTTCGGTTTTCTAATAATTTGTGTACACGAATAGACAATTCTTTTGGATCAAAAGGTTTTGGTAAATAGGCGTCGGCTCCGTGTTCTAGACCTACTAATTTTGATGCTATATCAACTTTGGCTGTTAAAAGAATAACTGGAATATGGCTGGTTCGTTGATCTGTTTTTACCGTTTGACATACTTCAAAACCATCTTTACCAGGCATCATCACATCACTAATAATTAAATCAGGGATTTTTTCAATCGCCATTTCAATTCCGATATCTCCATTATAGGCGACCTCTAGGTGATAATCTTTATCTAAGCAATTTTTTAAATAGTTAACGACATCGGCATTGTCTTCAATAATTAAGACAGTTGGTAGAGGCATTAAATTTTTAGTCGTTGATTCAATATTTTCGGTTGAATTAGGAACAGTGACCTCAACATCTGAAATGGTAGATGGTGACAATGGTGCTTCTTGACGAATAGGTAAAAAGATAGTAAAAGTCGTACCTTCATCTACATCGCTTTTTACTTCAATAGTTCCTTTCATTAAACGCACTAATTCTTTTGTATGAGCCAATCCAATTCCCGTTCCGTCGTATGCTCGCGTTTCGGAATTGTCTACTTGATAAAAACGATCAAAAATAAAAGGCAATGATGAAACGGGTATTCCAATTCCGTTGTCTTTTATTTCTATTTTTAAAATATTATTTTCTTTGTGTAACTTAACCCAAATCTCGCCACCACTTGACGTAAATTTTATGGCATTAGAAATTAAGTTTGTAAGTATCTGTTTGATTTGTTCTTGGTCATAATCCATCAAAATGGATTCTTGATTGGAGAAGAATCGAATGGATAAATTTTTGTTATTCGCAAAAGAATGAAATGCATCTGTAATATAGTGTATGTACCCGACTATATCGCTTTGTTGCAATTGTAACTTTAAGGCCTGATTTTCAATTTTTGATAAATCTAATAATTGATTAACAATCCGTAAAAGATTTTTTCCATTTCTAGTAATCATATGTGCACCTTCTTCTGCAAAACGCTTCGGACTAGATAGAATTTTTTCTGCCATTCCTAATATAATGGTTAATGGTGTTCTAAATTCATGTGTTAGGTTAGTATATAGTTGTGTTTTAAGTATATCTAATTCTTTAAGTCGCTCTGCCTCTTTTTGCTCTAATCGCAATTTGTCTTGAAGGGATTTTCTACGTTGATAGAAAAAGAAAATAGATCCTAGTAAGAGTAAAAAAAGGACAACTCCGCCGAAAATTGCTAGTTGACGCTGCTGAAGATTTTGAGCTTTTTGAGCAGTCAATTGAGCGTTTGCTAGTTGTTGAGCTTCTGCATTTTGTAAACTATCGGCAAAAGCCTGTTTTTCATAAGAATATTTATACTCTTGACGAATGACTTCACGGAGGTTCTCTTCTCTTTCCAGACTATCACGATTTTCGATATAGGTTTCAAAGGTTTGAAGGGCTTTATTAGCATTGCCTTGTCTTTTGTAAGCTTCGTATAGATTTCCATTAATTTCTTTAGTAAGGTATAGATTATCTATAGACATTGCTACATCTCTTGATCTAATAAGGTAATCAATAGCATTTGTGTAATCTTTTAATTTGGTATAAATAACGCCCATATTTGCCAACCCAATCACTATGCCATAGGTTCTACCTAATTCTTCTTTTATAGCTAAACTTTTTTTGTAATATTCCAGTGCTTTAGAATAATTTTTTTGATTGTCATACACAACACCGATGCCATTTAATGATGTGGATACTCCATATTGATCTCCTATTGAATCCCGTATTTCTAAACTGTTAGTGAGGTAATCTAAAGCTTTTTCGTACTGCTTTTGTCTTTCATATACAACTCCAATATTCGCATAGGCATTTGCAACAGCTGTATGTTGGTTTTCACTTTTTGCGATTTTTAAACTTTTAGAATAATAATCAATTGCTTTATCATACTCATTTTGTTTATCATAAATGATTCCTATATTGTTTAAAGCTCCTATCATACCTGATTTATCTGCTGTCTTTTCACTTAGTTCTAAACTTCTGACGTAAAAATCAATGGCTTTCGCATAATTACCTTGATTTTCGTAGACAATACCGATATTAGTTAATGCTTTTGAAATTCCTTTATGGTTTTCAATTGTTTCATTCGTATTCAAACTACGTTTGTAATAGTTTAATGCCGAAGCATAATCACCCATTTTTTCATAGGCATATCCAATTGAATTGAAGACTCTTCCAATAGAAACTGACCGATCAAGTTCTTTTTCTACCTCTAGACTTTGCTTATAGTAATTTATAGCTTTATCAAAATCTCCTTGTCTGTCATAATAATAGCCTTGGCAGTAGAAACTATAAGCGATAGAACGCTGATAAAAAAGCTTTTCAAACAATGATAATTTTGAAGAATTTTGATCCAAATATTCATAGCAAGTCTTTTCTATTTTTTTGCTCAGTTCAAGAAATGTATCAAGATCAGTTCTTCTAATCTGTTCAGTCCATTTAGTCCATGCATTTATTTTGATGGTATCATGTGGCGCAGTTTCAACAACAATTTTCAAAGAATCAATAGTCGTTTTTTGATCTAAAGATGATTGAGCTTGGTTGATATTAGGTAATAATATCATTAGAAAAATAAATACAATAAAATAGATCAAGTACACGCCATTTTGCGTCGAATGAATTTTCATTTGATTTAAGTTTGTTTCAATTTGGTATAAACAATATGGGTTACAAAAATAACTTAAAGTAGTTCCATTAGCTAGATGACGATATAAGTTTGGTAGGTTAGAAAAGGTCTTCCTATTCAAAGATAGCTTTTTAGAACATAAAAACCTTTCTGTAAAGCTATTAAAAATCGATGTAAATTTTTTTATGAACTCAAATCGGACATTTATAAAAGTACATAATATATTGTCGCACTAGAAAGTGTATAGCTATTTAAGGCTTTGCACCTTGGTGTGTCTGTAGCAATCTCATATGTATCGAGTGTTAGCTTACTCGTTTTTTGAAAATAAATAGTAAAAAATAATAATTTACACCTTTTGTGGTAAGTTTAGTTGTTAGAATAAATATGTATTATTTAATTGATATACAATGGTTTGTGTTTGGATTGTATATTTTTGATATAAGTATTTTTGTTAGAATAGCTTTAAAATGTCCTTTGTGTGTTTAGGTGCATTTGGTAAGTTTGACCTATGATGAAAACTCATCATTTTTGAACCTCAAACCAAATGATATTATGAAAAAAGCCTTGTATGTATTTTTATTATGTTTTATATCGATACAAGCTTGGTCTACAAGCTATGATGTATCCAAGACAATTAGAGACAATAAAGAGTCGTCATGGAAATTCTGTTCTGATAAAGAACCACCTGAGAGTCATTTGAACTTTTTGATAGAATCAGTATCAAATAGTACCTGTATTTTTGAACGAACAACCAATGGTACAGAAGATTATACCGTTCCTGCGGGAATTACAGAATTGACCATTGAGGCAGTTGGTGCTAGTGGAAGTTATATCAATAGTGGCGGTATAATTGGTGGGGGAACAGGAGGTACTGTTACTGCAACATTCACTGTTACACCTGGTGATATCATCCGATTTATTGTTGGAGAAGAAGGAGAGCGAGCCATCAATGGTGGTGGCGGTGGTGGTGGAGCTACTGCCGTAATCAATTGTGGTAATTCTGGTGGAAATTGCGACGCAGGTAACGGAACAGTATTGCTAATCGCTGGTGGCGGTGGTGGTGCTGGCTTAAATCCAGGATTAGGAGCAACCACATCTGTTGGTGATGGAAGTGGAGGATTAAGTGGAGCAAGCATATTTAAATCTGGCGGTGGTGGCGGCTTCAATACTATGGGTGAAGGTGTCTCAAGTAACGGGTTCGATTTAGGAGGAGAAGCAGCCAATCAAAATCCGACATTTGATGGAAGTAGAAGAAGTCAAGGCTATATAGGTGGTGGCTTAGGAGCATCTATCGGAGGAAACGGCGGTGGTGGCGGTGGCTACACAGGTGGAAATGGTGGTCAGACCAACGAAAGCGGTGGCGATGGTGGCTCTAATTTTGTCAATGGAACAGCTATCAATGTCAGTAATCTTGCAGGAATAGACGGTGCGGCTACTACTTTTAGTGACGGAAGTGTTTGTATTGTTAGTCAAGTAGCAAGTCTTCCAGTTTCTTTATCACAGTCTACCTTTAGTTGTGGAAATGTAGATTTAGAGTTCATAGCAAACGCAGTAGGTGCGACAAACTTTGAGTTTTTTATAGATAATAATCAAAATGGATCAGTTGATATATTTGAGAGTTTACAAAATGGTACTTCAAATATATACATAGCAAGTAACCTTGTAGAAGGTGATGTTTTGAGTGTTATTGCAACAGATGGAACATTGTCTGGATTAGCATCATTTGTAGTCCCTCAGTTATTTCCTTTTAGTCGAGCTACACCTGGTATCGAAGACTACACCGTACCTGCAGGAGTAACTGAAATTGATATTGAGGCGTCTGGAGGTACAGGAGCTCTTATTAATTCTGGTGGAACTATTGGAGGTGGGACTGGAGGTACCATAAATGCAACTTTTTCGGTTGCACCTGGTGATGTCATTCGATTTATTGTTGGAGAGCATGGGGTGAGAAATAGTAATGGTGGCGGTGGTGGTGGCGGCTCTACGGCTGTCATTCATTGTGGAACATCTGCTGTTAATTGTGATAATGGAAGTGGGACGGTATTACTGATCGCTGGTGGCGGTGGTGGTGCAGGAATTGCATCTACTCCCCCTAATTTAAATCTTGGAAAAGGAGCAACAACTATCGTAGGTAATGGAGACGGTGGTGCAGGTGGTTTTGGCGGAGCAGGCGGAGCAGGAGGTTTCAACGGTGATGGTAATGGGGGCAATAGTGGTCTCGTTGGTGCAGGGGCATCACAAAATCCGTCTTTCACAAATAAAGCTGGTGAAGGGTATACTGGAGGCGGTCAAGGAACTGGAATCGGAGGAAATGGTGGCGGTGGCGGTGGCTACACTGGTGGCGATGGTGCGCCTAGTAATGGTGCTGGTGGTTTGGGTGGAAGTAATTTCGTTATTGGTTCAGCCACGAATGTTGTTAATACAGGAGGAGTTGATGGTGCTGCAACAACTAGTTTTCATGGTAGTGCTTGTATACTTAGCACAGCATCTAATTTACTAGTCACCCTTTCGGCTTCTTCTATCAATTGTAGTACTGAAAATGTAACTTATACGGCAACAGCAACAAGTGCTATCAACTATGATTTTTACCTTGATAACAACGCTAACGGCATAGTAGATGCTGGGGAAAGTCTACAAAATGGTAATTCTAATATTTTTGTGTCCAATACGCTTAGTGCAGGAACAGTTTTGAGTGTAGTGGCAACTGATGGTACAATTGATGGAAAAGCTTCGGTTGTAGTTCCTACAGCTAATGATACTACAAATCCTGTATTCACCAATTGCCAAACAAGTTACACTGTCGATTTAAATCTGTGTGGAGATTATGTCTTAGATGCAACAACACTTGGCTTGGAGGCTACAGATAATTGTAATGTAGTTGATATTTCTTTCTCTCCTTCCGTTGTCTCAACTACGGGTACGACATCCATTACGGCTACTGCAACTGATGGGGTAAATTTGATAGCTACTTGTGTGTTTGATTTGATTACCAACAATAATCCTGATGCGTTTGTGATTACAGCTACGGATGATAATTTTTCAATTAATCAATTTGAATCCATTACATTTACAGACGCAGATTTACTCAATAACGATAATACTTCTCCGGCTGGTTTTACACTAGAAGTCGAAGAAGTAACGCTCAATGATCCTGCACAGGGGACGCTCACTCAAATTGATGCGTCTACATATTCATTTACTCCAAATGGAAACTTTACAGGTTCTGCGGCATTAAGCTATACCGTTAAAGTGCTTAACGGAGCTTCTTTTTTCGAAGGAAACGGTAATTTCTATGAAGTGATTGATGGAACTAATTTGAATTGGGTCGATGCAAAAAACGCTGCTGAAAGCCAGTATTTAGCAGGCTTACAAGGTTATTTAGCAACCATTACAACACCTGAAGAAAATGAATTTATTGCAAGCATACTAACTGAACGAGCATGGATTGGTGCTTCTGATGCCGCAACAGAAGGCGATTGGCGCTGGGTAACTGGACCAGAAGGTGAAGCTAATAATGGTGAAGGAACACCATTTTGGCTGGGTGATGCTAGTGGAAGTCCCGTCAATGGAGAATACAACAATTGGGTTGTAAATAACGGAATGACTACCGAACCCAATAATCTGATGGCTAGTGGAAATCCTGGTGAATTTTACGCACTCATGTATCCTACTACAGAGGGTGGTGACGGTAATTGGAATGATTTTCCACTCATCAATACTTTACCTGCTTATGTAGTTGAGTATGGTGGTTTAAATGGCTGTTCACCAAATATTTCTGCAAACGCTAATATTAGTATTGATGTTATCCCTAATCCACAAGATGGGTTTATTACAACTTGGAAAACAACGATTAGTGAACCCGATTTAACTATTTATACAAGTCCTCAATTTACATATGATTATAGTATAGATTGGGGAGACGGTTCTCCTGTCGTCAATAATGTAACTGGAAATATCTCTCATACATACACCGATCATACACAGTTGCATACCATCAAAATTGCAGGTACATTTCCTCATTTTTGGGCAGATAATAATAATGTTGATCCTTTTAATGCCAGACAGCTTCAAAGTATCGATCAATGGGGTAGCATTCAATGGCAATCTATGTTTAGAGCCTTCAATAATGCCTTATTTATGAAATACAATGCTACCGATACGCCTGACTTGAGTAATTGTATCTCCGTACAAAAAATGTTTAACAATTGTTTTCAACTCGATGAAAATACAGATTTAAGTAGTTGGGACGTATCAAACATAACAGATTTTACGGATATGTTTAATAATGCTTTTAATTTCAATGGAGATATTTCTACCTGGACTTTCAACTCTGATCCGAGTACACCTGTAGTTATGCCTGGAATGTTCCGCTCAGCGGCAAACTTCAATAGTGATATTACCAATTGGAATGTTTCAAATGTAGTTGATATACGAGAAATGTTCAAATTAGCCATTAACTTCAACCAAGACATTGGCGGATGGAATGTTTCAAAAGTAACCAATATGATTGGTACATTTCAAGGAGCAACTATTTTTAATCAGGACATTACAAATTGGGATGTGTCTAGTGTGATAGAACTAAGAGCTACATTCGCTGAAGCAAGTAGTTTCAATCAGGATATAAGTGGATGGAATGTATCGGGTGTAACTGCAATGGGTGCTTTGTTTAACAATGCTACAAGTTTCGATCAAAACCTCGGTAGCTGGGATATTACAGGTCTCAATTCAGGTATTTCGCTCTTGAGAGTATTTACCAATTCTGGGATGAGTACAACAAGCTATGATAATACCTTAATCGGCTGGGCTGCCCAAAATGTACCAAGCGGCATCAGTCCCGTAGGTGTAAACGGATTGAAATACTGTAACGGAAAAGATGCTCGTCAGGATTTAATCGATAACCATGGTTGGTTCTTTTCTGGTGATGAACTCGATCCTGTATCTTGTGGTGATTTACCGTTTATTACCACATGGACAACAACAGCAGCTGATCCAGATATTACGATTTATGCAGACGTTAATTCAGCTTTTAATTATGTTTATAACTATACAGTTGACTGGGGGGATGGAACAATTGAAACGAACCAATCAGGAAACGCTTCTCATACATACAGCGACCATACGACTCCACAAACGGTAAAGATATCTGGAGAATTTCCAAGATTTATAGCTGCAAATAATTTTTCTGATTCTTCGAATGCAATACAACTTAAAAGTATTGAACAATGGGGGTCTATAGAGTGGGAAAGTATGCAAAATGCATTTGCATATACGCAGAATTTAGTGATTAATGCCACAGACGTACCCGACTTAAATCAAGTGAGCAGTATTCAAGGTATTTTTATTGGTTCTTACTTAAATGGGGCTAACAATACTTTAAATAATTGGGATGTTTCCAAGGTAGTAAACATGAATAACGCTTTTACTAATAGTTTGTTTTTTAATGGAGATATAAGTCGGTGGGATGTGTCAAATGTTTCAAGAATGAGTTCCGTTTTTAGAGGTGCTCAATCTTTTAATCAACCCTTAAATAATTGGGATGTCTCTAATGTCTCTTCAATGGGTTCCATGTTTCAACGTGCATTTCAATTTAATCAGCCACTTGATAATTGGGATGTCTCTAATGTTAGAAGCATGAAATTAACTTTTGGTCAAACAAATAATTTTAATCAGCCACTTGATAATTGGGATGTATCTAGTGTAACAGATATGTATGGAATGTTTTTAAGATCATTTTATAACCAACCCCTCAATAGTTGGGATGTGTCTAGTGTAACAGATATGTCTGGAATGTTTTCAGTAACAAATTATAACCAACCCCTAAATAGTTGGGATGTGTCTAGTGTAACAGATATGTTTGGTATGTTTAAAAATGCATTTCAATTTAATCAACCGCTTAATAGTTGGGATGTATCTAGTGTTACCAACATGCGTGATATGTTTGAAGATGCCATTAGCTTTAATCAACCGCTTAATAGTTGGGATGTATCCAATGTCACCAATATGAGTGATATGTTTGAAAGAGCCACTAGCTTTAATCAACCGCTCAACAATTGGAATGTATCTAGTGTCACCAATATGTTTGATATGTTTAGAAGTTCCACTAGCTTTAATCAACCGCTCAACAATTGGAATGTATCTAGTGTAACTAACATGTGTGATATGTTTGATAGGGCTAGCAGTTTCGATCAGGATTTAGGTGCTTGGAATCTCTCTAGCTTAACTAATGGACTGGATATGTTAGATCGAACTGGACTAAGTGTATCTAATTATGATAGTACCCTGATCGGTTGGGATAATAGTGGTGTTAGTTTTTCACCAACTCAAGGTATCGGTGTTGAAGGTTTACAATACTCTCCAGCAGCAGCGACGGCTAGAGCAAACTTGATTAGTAGGGGATGGATTCTTCAAGGCGATAGTCCTGAGTAGGAGTAGTGCCATAACATAACGAAAAGTGAATTTTTGCTTTTAAAAAATTAAATTATAATGAAAACATTAAATATATATTTCTTACTAACAAGCCTGTTTTTATTTGGGACTAATTTTGATGGTTTCTCCCAGCTTAATGAGGGCTTTGAAGGTACTTTTCCACCTATTGGTTGGACGGTTTTTGATAACGGTGTACAGCAGAACCGTTCTTGGCAGCAAGCGACTCGTAATCCGCTTACAGGTGGGAATCATGCTTTTGTAAACTTTAGTAGTTCTACTACAGAATTTGCAGAAGATTGGTTAGTTACACCGCAATTATTACCAGATGCGAACAACAATACATTGACTTTCCAAGCTACAAATGAGTACGATGGAAACACAGGAAGTATTTATACGGTTCGAGTTTCTAATCAAAGTCAAACCAATCCAGCTGATTTTGAGGTAGTCACAACTCTAACTGAAACCAGTCTTACCCCTAATGCTTATCAATCTTTTAGTGTGGATTTAAGCCTTTATATCGATCAAGCTATCTATGTTGCATTTGTCTTAGAAAATAGTCGAGGCGATAGCTTTCTATTAGATGACGTAAACGGACCTCCTACAGCTGTTATTGCTAGTGTCCCAAATTGTGATATACAACTAACTGAGCCAGCTCCTATAACATGGAATAATGTGCCTATAAACACCAGTCTAAAATGGACGCCAGCTACGGGTAATCCTACGGGCTATCAAATCCAAATTGGAACTTCACAAGGTGGTGATGAATTTCTGACTTTGACAGATATTGGTACAGCTACTCAATTTGAATCTCCTGTTCTTTACGATTATAATACGAGATATTATATAACGATCGTTCCTTACAATAACATTGGAAGTGCTATGGATTGTAGAGAAACAGAATTTACGACAGAACTAAATCCTTCCATTACATTAGACTGTGGCGGTACGAGTACAAGCGTTAGTGCCTCTTTTTGCTACAGCAACAACGACAACAGATCATTTTTATTAAGTGCTAATAATGGAAGTCAAGTTAACCTGACATTCAATAGCGGTTCGGTTGAAAACAATCAGGATGCTCTAAGAATTTATGATGGAATTGATAACTCGGGTACTTTACTAAATCCAGATAGATTGTATGGTAACGGTGGCGACTTAACGGGCATTACCTATATTTCATCAACTAGTAATTTATTTTTAGAACTTACCTCTGATGCAACCAATAGTTGCCGAACGGGGGAACAAGCAGAAATACTATTTACAGCCTCTTGTTCAAGCTGTAGTTTACCTGTGTTGAGTGCTACTGAAGGTTTGTGTGATTTGAATAATAATGAATTTTTCATTGACTTAGAAGTAACAGACTTAGGTGGTTCATCTATTACGGTGATTGACGATCAATTGGGTGAATTTCGAACGATTTCTACAACGGGTGTAACTCCGATAGGGCCATTTAGTTACGGAGCTGTCAAATTATATATTGCACCATCTAATAATCAGTGTGTGCCATTTGAATTGCCTGCGGTTAGGGTTGATGGTTGTCCACCAATTAACGATGAATGTTCAAATGCAACTGTATTGAATGAATCAGCAGATGATACTTGTGGAAATAGTCTTACGGGAACGACAAATTTTGCTACGGCTATTGAAAATGATGGTATCTGTACTTCAGATGCTTTAGACGTTTGGTATAGTTTTACGCCTTTGACTACCGCAGATTATAAAGTAAATGTATCAACTGTAGAGGGAGAAATTTTCTATGCTGTTTATGAAGGAACATGTGGTGATGTACTATTATTGAGTTCCGATTGTTTAAATGAAATAGAAACGAGCCTATCTTTTGATGCAAGCCAAACTTATTTAATTCAAGTGTTCTCTTTGGATAATTTTATACCGATAACATTTGATATTTGTGTTTATCCTGATGAGGTTTGTCCACCAGATTATACGGGTACTAATACTTTAACAGGAACTGTTTCTGCTGGAACGATTACTGATTTCGAGACAGATGGTGTCCTGTCATCTTCACAAATAATAGATGTTAATACGGATTATGATTCAGCAAATTGCATTGAATTATTACCTGATTTTGAAGTAGTCCTAGGCGCAGAATTTGACGCTTTTATAGATGGTTGTAATGAAGGAAATGGAGGGAATCAGCTACAAAATGAGAATGTAGAACAACGATAGATGATATAAAAATCCTTATAGAATGAACGCAACGGCACAAGGGAAGTGAATTTAAGTTTATAAATTTATTCCTGCCCAATAACTACATAGAATTGAATTGGAATAAGTAGTTCAACCTCGACAAGTAATTTGTCGAGGTTGTTTTTAT
>JAHDFQ010000125.1 GCA_020628085.1 Saprospiraceae bacterium | reverse complement strand
ACAATAGTTGAGGGACTATTATCATTCTCAGATTGAGCAGTTGCAGCGGGAGTATTTTCTAAAGATGACCACAAATTATCAAAAGAAAATCCCGCTGTGGACTGTTATTTAAAATTGCTTTGCAATTTTGGTTATTAGTAAATCTGTGGTTGGTTAAGTTAGTGTACACATCGTGTGCAGACTAATAACCAATCAACCAATAACTAATTACCTAAATCAAGAGAATGTCAAACATATATGAGAGAACAAAATTAAATTGATCCTAAAAGAAGGAACAATCAAGTAGGTTGAGTATATTTGATGAATTTTTGTAATCTGATTGTCAAATGATTACTTTAGTGAAATGTTAATTGGGTAAAATATTATACCCATTGACCATGAACAAACATACTATACCAACTAAAAAATGCTGTATTATTTATTTGAGTACTTGGCAGAAAACGGGTTATCTTTCTTAGAAAACCTTTACAAGTTTATCACCTTTAGAGCAGGAATGGCAATGATCCTTTCCTTAATTATTTCTATGGTGTTTGGGCGACGAATCATTGACTATCTCCAAAAATTACAAATTGGGGAAACGATTCGAGATTTAGGTTTGGAGGGACAACTTAAAAAACAAGGAACACCTACAATGGGTGGCGTCATCATTATTATGGCGATCCTAATTCCATGTTTACTACTCGCCAAATTACATAATGTCTATATTATTCTAATGATTGTTTCTACCATTTGGATGGGAATGATCGGTTTTTTAGACGATTATATCAAAGTATTCAAAAAAGATAAAGAAGGACTAAAAGGACGTTTTAAAATACTCGGTCAAGTTGTCTTGGGAATTATTGTGGGTGCAGTGATGTTGTATAGTGACGATGTAAGCGTGCGTTTACCCGCAGATGATGCTGGAAAATATGAGATATTGGACACATACGAATCTGTTAATAGAGTTACAGGGGAAACAATTGAGTATGCTAGAGTCAAAACGACCTTAACTAATGTACCTTTTTTTAGAGACAATGAACTGGATTATGCTGATAAGTTCTTATGGTTCTTAGATTATGATCTTGCCAAAAAGTTGGTATGGATTATTTTTATTCCAGTAGTAATATTTATTGTATCAGCGGTTTCCAATGGTGCAAATTTGACAGATGGATTAGATGGATTAGCAACGGGTGTTTCCGCTATCATTGGTGCAACATTAGGTGTGTTGGCTTATGTTTCAGGAAATACGATAGCAGCCGATTATCTCAATATTTTATATCTACCAGATACAGGAGAACTATTAGTTTTCGCCGCTTCCTTCTTAGGAGCTTGTATCGGATTTTTATGGTATAATTCATTTCCTGCACAGGTCTTTATGGGTGATACAGGAAGTTTAGCATTGGGAGGGATCATAGCTGCTTTTGCGATTGTTATTCGTAAAGAGCTGCTCATTCCAATCTTATGTGGTGTGTTTTTTATAGAAACACTATCTGTAATGATACAAGTTTCTTATTTCAAATACACTAAAAAGAAATACGGAGAAGGACGACGGGTCTTTAGAATGTCCCCGATTCATCATCATTATCAAAAAGTGGGCATCCCAGAAGCTAAAATCGTAACTCGTTTCTGGATCATAGCTTTACTACTGGCAGTAATTACGGTTATAACGTTAAAAGTGCGGTAAAATAGAGCTTCATAGAGCGAAAAACACTCAGTATCTCTGTGACTCCGTAGCTATTGAACAAAAAGAGAAAACATTAAAAGCAAACGTGAACACACGAACACGAGCGCCCATGAACACATCAACACGTGAACACAAAGAAAAAAATAACTGGAAGCAGGAAGGTGCTTTTGTAGTCATATTAGGCGCAGGAGAAAGCGGTATAGGAGCAGCATTGCTCGCCAAACAAAAAGGATATAACGTTTTTGTTTCGGACAAGAGCCAGATTAAAGCAACATACAAAGAAGAATTAATAAATAATAAGATTCCCCTAGAAGAAGGAGAACATACGATTGAGAAACTTAAAAAAGCAAATGTCATTGTAAAAAGTCCAGGCATACCCGATCATATTTCGCTCATAAAAGAGCTAAAAAATGAAGGAATTCCTGTTATTTCGGAGATTGAATTTGCTGCTAAACATACTATACCAACCGCAAAAATTATTGGAATTAGCGGGAGCAATGGGAAAACGACCACAACTAAATTAACTTACCATTTGCTCAAAACAGCAGGACTCAACGTCGATGTAGGAGGAAACATCGGTAAAAGTTTTGCCAGACTATTAGCAGAAAACGCCCAACAGGGCAAAAATCAAAGAGATTATTACGTGTTGGAACTGAGCAGTTTTCAACTCGATGGGATTGTAGAATTTCGACCCTACATTTCGATCTTACTCAACATTACACCCGATCATTTAGATCGTTATGAGTATAAGATGGAAAATTATGTAGCGTCTAAGTTCAAGTTGATTCAAAACCAGCAATCTGATGATGTTTTTATATTCAATAAAGAAAATGAAAACATGAAAAATTGGATGCAAGATAAGGTTTTGAAACCGCAACAAATTCCTATTGATGAAACCAGTTTTAATAAAAACAGCATTGTGTTTGACGATAAGCAAGCCATTGATATGCAGTTATGTAGCCTAAAAGGAACGCATAATTTTTTTAATGCGAGTTGTGCCATTCAAGCAGCTAAATTGCTAGGTATTGACAAAGATACCATTCAAAAAGGGATTAATTCTTTCGTCAATGAACCACATCGTTTAGAATTAGTCGCTACCATCAATGGAGTCGATTATATCAACGATAGCAAAGCAACCAATGTTGATGCTGTTTATTATGCTTTACAAGCAATGGACAAACCCGTTGTTTGGATTGCTGGCGGCACGGATAAAGGAAACGATTATGCAGACATTGAATCGTTTGTCAAAGAAAAAGTACACACGATTATTTGTATGGGTGTGGATAACCAGAAATTACTGGAATATTTTACGCCAATTGTTAAAAACATAGAAGAAACCAGTAGCGCAGCCGAAGCCGTTCAACGAGCAAGCATTTACGCTGAAGAAGGAGATGTCATTTTACTTTCTCCAGCCTGTGCAAGTTTTGATTTATTCAAAAACTATATAGATCGAGGCAATCAATTTAAAGAAGAAGTTCAAAAACTAAAGATTCAATAATCTAATTTTTGAATGAATAATATAAAAACTCAGTGTTTCTCTGCGTCAAGCTCTGTTAAACTCTGTGGTAAAAAAGTCAACATTAAATTAAGTAGTGCAACGTCAGCACATGAACACAATAAAAAATGTCAATAGGAAATAGAATATATGCTGAATTAAGAGGAGATCGAGTAATCTGGATGATTATTGCGGTACTGTCAGTGATTTCTATCTTGGCAGTGTATAGCTCTACAGGAACAATCGCTTACCGTTCACAAGATGGAAATACGGAGTTTTTCTTGTTGAAGCACACGATTTTGATTTTTGGAGGCTTGTTTTTGACTTACTTCTGTTACTCGTTGCATTACAAGAAGTATTCAACACTTGCGCCCTATTTGATACTATTATGTATTCCATTACTAGCATATACCATTGTTTTTGGTAACGAAATTAATGAGGCAAGGCGTTGGATTACAATACCGATTATTGATCTATCTTTCCAAACATCTGATTTTGCAAAACTTGCATTAATCACTTATTTGGCAAGAGCGATATCATCAAAGCAAGAATACATTGAGGATTTTAATAGTGCCTTTTTGCCCATTATTATTCCAATTGTAATTGTTTGTGGATTGATAGCGCCGTCTGATTTATCATCAGCATTATTGTTATTTTCGACTTGTTTTTTTATGATGTTTATTGGACGTGTGCATTGGAAATTTCTACTGATGTTATTGATGATGGGGATTGTATTATTTACTTTTTTGATAACCTTAGGAACATTTTTTCCAGACTATATCAGGGTAGATACATGGGCGAGTAGAATTATGGAATTTAGAGAAGGATCAGACAATATTTACCAAGTGGCACAAGCAAAAATTGCCTTTGCAAATGGTGAATGGCTTGGAGTTGGTCCAGGAAATAGCACGCAACGAAATTTTTTACCGTCGCCTTATGCAGATTATATTTTTGCCGTTATTTGGGAAGAATATGGTTTTATTGGTGGACTGACGGTGATTTCAATGTATGTAATGTTAATGTTTAGGACGGCATCTTTAGTCACGAAAAGTCCTAAAGCATTTGGAGCGATGCTCGCTATGGGATTAACGCTGATTATTGTGCTTCAAGCACTAATCAACATGGCAGTAACCGTCAATTTATTACCTGTAACAGGGTTGACCTTACCATTTGTGAGTATGGGAGGAACATCCTTGCTGTTTACGGCTATCGCATTTGGAATGATATTAAGTGTCAGTCGATACATTGAAAAAGTAGCTTAAAATGGATAGGTGGCAAATTGAAATTGCTACTGATGAAAATTAATATTTTTTGAATCAAAATACATGAACAATCCAAAAACAGTAGGTGATACAGTTTCGCTTCAAAATGATGGATTCCAATGGGAAAAGGGGAAGAAAAAGGTGAAAATCCTTATTTCTGGCGGTGGAACAGGTGGTCATGTATTTCCAGCAATTGCAATTGCAAACACATTGAAAGAAATTGATGATTCTATAGACATAAAATTTGTCGGTGCTAAAGGGAAAATCGAAATGGAAAAAGTTCCAAAAGCAGGTTTCCCAATTGAAGGATTATGGATTAGTGGATTTCACCGAAAATTGACAGCGCAGAATCTATTGTTTCCATTCAAGCTGATACACAGTCTTTGGAAAGCCAATAGTATTCTCAATCAATTTAAGCCAGATGTAGTTGTTGGAGTTGGTGGCTATGCGAGTGGACCAACTCTAGAAATGGCGACAAGAAAGAAAATACCTTGTTTAATACAGGAACAAAACTCCTTTGCTGGTGTCACAAACAGGTTGCTTTCAAATAAAGTAAACCTTATATGTGTAGCGTATGACAAGATGGACTCGGTATTTCCTAAAGAAAAGTTAAGCCTTACAGGTAATCCAGTTCGGCAAGATATTTGGAATTATAAGGGTACTAGAAATGAAGCATGTAAGCATTTTGTTTTTGATAATACGAAAAAGATTGTATTAATTCTAGGTGGAAGTTTGGGAGCGAAAAGCTTAAATATTGCCATGAAAGAGAGTTCGGAGTTGATAAAGTCAAATCCAAATATTCAATTTTTATGGCAAGCAGGTAAGCTTTACATAGATGAATATCGACAATATGAAACGGCTCAATTGTCTAATGTGACGATCACAGATTTCATAGATCGAATGGATCATGCTTATAAAATGGCAGATGTAGTAATCGGTAGAGCAGGAGCATTGACCATTTCTGAATTATGTTTGGTTGGAAAGCCAACTATTTTAGTTCCGTCTCCTAATGTAGCCGAAGATCATCAAACACATAATGCGATGGCATTAGTGGAGAAAGAAGCAGCTATTCTGGTGAAAGATAAAGACGCGTCATCCAATATGATTCAAACTGCATTGGATG
This sequence comes from Saprospiraceae bacterium, assembly GCA_020628085.1. Classification (GTDB taxonomy): domain Bacteria; phylum Bacteroidota; class Bacteroidia; order Chitinophagales; family Saprospiraceae; genus JAHDES01. The sequence goes on along the minus strand of JAHDFQ010000125.1, from coordinate 9,069 downwards.
TATTGAAAGATGAAAAAAAACAAGTGGAATTATCTAAAAATATTCTAACATTAGCTAAACCAAATGCAGCAAAAGAGATTGCTCAGAAAGTGTTGAGTTTGGTAAATGTAAGTGCAGGATGAAATTAGAAGAATTACATAAAGTGTATTTTGTAGGAATTGGAGGAATAGGAATGAGTGCCATTGCAAGATATTTTAATAAGCAAGGCATCGAAATACACGGATACGATAAAACAGAAACAAACTTGACCAAAAAGTTGGTTGAGGAAGGAATGCAAATTCATTATCACGAGGATTTAACTGCGATTCCAAATAATATTGACTTAGTGGTACATACGCCCGCAGTTCCTGGCGATCATGTAGAGCTACAGTACTTTCGAGAGCATAATTTTGTTCTGAAAAAGCGAGCAGAAGTATTGGGAATGATTAGTCAAAGCAAAAAAACGATTGCAGTTGCGGGAACACACGGAAAAACAACAACGACTTCTATTTTAACGCATATTTTAAAAGTTGGAGGTGTTGATTGTACGGCTTTTTTAGGCGGAATTGCTCAAAATTTTGAGTCCAATTATGTAGAAGGAAACAGCGATTGGGTGGTAGTGGAAGCGGACGAATACGATCGTTCTTTTTTACATCTAAGTCCAAATATTGCCGTAGTGCTTTCAGCTGATCCCGATCACTTAGATATTTATGGCGATCACGAAAGTATGTTGAATTTAGGCTTTAAAGCTTTCGCTAAAAAAGTAGAAAAAGACGGATTGTTATTGATAAAACAAGTAGAAAATCAGCGAATTCTCAATTTTACAGACTATGAGAAAACTGATTTTGTACAGCAATCTATTGAAATATCTAGTTACGGAATAGGAGAGGGTTCAAACCTTTCAACCAATATCTGTGTAGAAAATGGTGCATTTGTTTTTGATTATAAAAATGAAGAACAAACCATTGAAAATATTAGGTTTACTTTGCCAGGAAAACATAATATTGAAAATGCCACAGCGGCTATTACGGTTGCATTGAGATTGGGTGTTGCGCCTAAAAATATTAAAAAAGCATTGGCTTCATTCAAAGGAATAAAGCGACGTTTTGAATTGATTTATCGAGATGACCAAGTAACGTATATTGACGATTATGCACATCATCCATCGGAGTTGAACGCAGCTATTTTGGCTGCAAAAATGCTACATCCTAATAAAAAGATAACAGGCATTTTTCAACCCCATTTGTACACCCGAACACAAGATTTTGTGGACGGTTTTGCAAAAGCGTTGGATGCCTTGGATGAGATCATTTTAATGGATATTTATCCAGCAAGAGAGTTGCCAATTGAAGGAGTGACATCAAAATTGATCTTCGATAAATTAAAAAATAAACATAAAACCTTGGTAACGAAGGCTTCTCTGATGAAACACCTAAATCAACAGGATAACTTAGAGATTTTGCTGACTCTGGGCGCAGGCGATATAGATGTTTTTATTGAATCCATTAAGAAAATGTTGGAAAATAAAAATCAAAAGTTACTCCTTGGTGGCGGCTGATGAAGAAATACTGTTTGACCGGAGGGAGTTTATTTCTTCTAGCGTTTTTTGTTTCGTTTTTTTGGCAATGAAAAAAATGAAAAGCCCAGCCGGCTTGAGGCGAATGCCAAGCATAATTGAATAAAGCATAGGAGTTTGTGGTAAGACTCGAAATAAAATAAAAGGTTTTATAAAACAATATAATAAAGATATTTACACAATAAACCAATAATGAATTATTTAAAACCCGCTTTGTGGCTAACTATAATGTTGTTTCTGTTTGGAACGCTATATGTGTCTATTCAGCAAACTAAAAGTAGTATCGCCAACGAGGTTATTTTCGATATACAATCTTTAGATAACGGTAAGTTTTTGATTACCAAAGAAGATTTGTTATTGTCAATAGAACGAAGTTTCGGCTATCGTTTAGAAGGGATTCCGATTCAAGAACTGGATGTGGAACGCATTGAACGTGTATTGACGGCGGATCCGTTAATTGCAAATGCAGATGTTTTTGTAGATGCACAAGATGCAATACATATTAACGTTGAACAGCGAGTTCCATTATTAAGAGTTATTGATAAAAATGGAGCAAATTATTATTTAGATGCCAATGGAGCTAAAATGCCATTATCCAAACATTTTGCTGCACGGGTTCTAGTGGCAACAGGTAATATCCCTCCTTACTCCCCTGATTTTCTGAAAAGAAAACAACAAGGTTTATTAACGGATATTTATCATTTATCTAATTACATATTAGAAGATGACTTTTTGAAAAGTCAAATCGAACAAATGTATGTAAATGGTCAAGGAGAAGTAACGCTCGTTCCAAAAGTAGGTGATCAGAAAATTCTCTTAGGACATTGCAAAAATTATGAAGAAAAATTAGATCGTTTAAAAACCTTCTATAAAGAAGGAATCCCATATATGGGATGGCATAAATATGCAACGATTGATTTGAGATATAAAGGTCAGGTAGTTTGTAAGAAAAAAACTCGATCAACATCATCTCGGCTAAATGTATAACCGTGTAAATTATAAATGAGTGAATATTACGACCAAAACCTCTAGTATTCACCCATTTGTGATAAGCACTTTTTAATTAAACAAAAATTGTTAAAACACTCTTAGAAGTTACCTCTTATTTCCTTAACTCAGAACTGGGTACTTCTATATAAAAACCATTATGCTATGCTGCACAACAAACAGAACAAATCAGACGTCATCGTTGCCCTCGATATAGGAACAACAAAAGTCTGTGCGGTAGCTGGTCGCAAGAATGAACATGGTAAAATTGAAATCGTTGGTTTCGGTCGTGTAGACTCAGAAGGAGTCATGCGTGGTGTCGTTACCAATATCGACAAAATGGTCAAAGCCATTGCCGATGCCGTACAATTGTGTCAACGTACGGTTGAAAAACCAATTCAATCTGTTCATGTAGGAATTGCAGGTCAACACATCAGAAGCCTCCAACACAGAGGGATTTTGACCCGTGACGACAGCCACACCGAGATTTCACAAAAAGACATTGATAAGCTCATCAATGACATGCACAAATTGGTATTGCCTCCGGGTGATCAGATTTTACATGCGATCCCACAAGAATATACGGTGGATAATGAGCAAGGCATTACCGATCCAATTGGAATGTCAGGGATTCGTTTAGAAGCGAATTTTCATATTATAACGGGTCAAATTACGGCTTCCAGTAACATCTTACGTTGTGTAGAACGATGTGGGTTGCGAGTGGCGAGTATGACTTTAGAACCTATTGCTTCTTCGGCTGCGGTATTGAGCGATGAAGAAAAAGAAGCAGGTATTGCATTGGTTGATATCGGAGGTGGAACAACAGATATTACGATTTTCCAAGAAGGGATTATTCGTCATACGGCTGTGATTCCTTTCGGTGGAAATGTCATTACCAAAGATATTCGTGAAGGCTGTACGGTAATGGGGCAACAGGCAGAAAAATTAAAAAAGAAATTTGGATCATCCTTAGCAAATCAGGTTTATGATAATCGAATCATTACGATTCCTGGTTTGAAAGGGCATGCACCAAAAGAAATATCAGAGAAGAATCTTGCTCGAATTATTCAGGCAAGAGTAGAAGAAATTTTAGATTATGTACATTGGGAAATTCGCCGTTCTGGTTACGAACGAAAACTCATCGGAGGAATCGTAATTACTGGTGGTGGAGCTTTACTAAAGCATGTTGATAAAATTACAGAGTATCATATTGGGATGAGTACACGCATCGGTTTGCCTGTGGAGCATTTAGCACACGGACACAATGAAAAAGTTTATAGCCCGATTTATTCAACGGCTATTGGTCTGTTAATCAAAGCATTAGATGAATGGGAGAATCGTCCAGTTGTGGAAGAAACTCCTGTAGTTGAAGAAACAGCTATTCCATCCGCTTCTGTTGAAAAAGAACCTTCCAAAGAAGAAAATGCAGAAGAAAAAGGGGGCAATTGGTACGAATTATTATTCAATAAAACCAAAGAATGGTTTGCAGAAGAAGCAGACTCAGAATTTTAAGAATCCCATGTAGTTTGAAACATCTAAGCATGTTTCTAGCATATTATTAAAACTAATTTAAAATCTTTCAATCATGATATTTGATTTACCAAAAGACGATAAGTCAATCATAAAAGTGCTCGGAGTAGGAGGTGGTGGAAGTAATGCAGTGTCGCACATGTTCAAGCAAGGTATCGTAGGCGTTGATTTCGCTATTTGTAATACTGATAATCAGGCGATGGAAATGAGTCCCGTGCCAACTAAAATGCGCCTTGGACCAAACCTTACCGAAGGAAGAGGAGCAGGATCTAAACCGCAAGTTGGAAAACAAGCTTGTTTAGAATCTATCGAAGAGATCAAGAAATTTTTAGAAGACGATACCAAAATGTTGTTCATCACCGCAGGAATGGGTGGTGGAACAGGAACGGGTGCTGCACCAATCGTAGCAAAAGCTGCTCAGGAAATGGATATTCTGACGGTGGGTATCGTTACACTTCCATTTACATTTGAAGGTCGAAAACGTTCTAAACACGGTATCGAAGGACTAGAGGAATTAAAGAAAAACGTAGATACGCTGATTATTATTTCTAATGATAAACTACGTCAGATACACGGAAATCTTTCTATTTCAGAGGCATTCGGAAAAGCAGATAATATCCTGACTACTGCCGCTAAGGGTATCGCCGAAATCATCACCGTTCCTGGTTATGTGAATGTGGATTTTGAGGATGTAAATACGGTTATGCGAGGTTCTGGTGTTGCGATTATGGGAACTTCGGAAGCAGAAGGAGACGATCGAGCTAGACGAGCAGTGGACGAAGCCTTAAATTCTCCTCTTTTAGAAGATAATGACATCAAAGGTGCACAGCATATTTTGTTGAACATCACTTCTGGAACGAATGAGGTAACGATGGATGAAATTTTCGAAATTACCGAGTTTGTACAAGAAGAAGCAGGTTATGGAACGGATTTAATCTGGGGTAACTGTTATGATGAATCTTTAGGTGAAAAGATTAGTGTGACGGTAATTGCAACAGGTTTTGAACGCAATAATACTCAAAAAGTATATGGTGGGGAAAACGTTGAAAAAGTAGTGGTCTCTTTGGACGACGATGTACCTGCACCAGTAAAAAAAAGTCAACCTTCTATCTATGATCTAGGTCATACCGAAGAAAGTAACAATGCAACAGTTGAGTTTGATAATATTCGTGATACCATCAACAAATTCCGTCGCAGCCAATATTCTTACGAAGAACCTTACGTGAAAAACGAAATTAAGGAGCGTATGGAAGTGGAACAAAAACAGCAAATGCAAAAAGAAGCACAGCGTCGTGAACGTCTTCGCAACTTAAATGTCAAGCTGAACAATCCACAAATGGTAGTCGAGCTGGAAAACGAACCAGCCTATCTTCGACGTAATGTAGAATTGGATGACATGCCCATTACTTCACACAAAGTTGAAGAATCAAAATGGACGATCAGTGAGGAAGATGGAGAAATACATTCCAACAACTCTTTCTTACACGACAATGTAGATTAAAAAACAATAAAGGATCAATCTTACATAGATTGATCCTTCAAGATAATGGTTCTGAGTGTTTTAACCAGGGGTTTAGGTAGCTGATACAGTTACTTAAACCTATTTTTTTACACCATACTCAAACTACTATACCGCTCCTCGATTTGCTCCAATACCTCAAACAAAACAGCAGGGTCGTGTTCCGTGACCAATTTAGTACGGAAAGGTTTAACGTGTGGGAAACCACGGAAATAATTGGTGTAATGACGACGCATTTCTAACACACCCAATTTTTCACCTTTCCATTCAATGGAGTGGCGGAGGTGTTGACGGGCAGCAGCTACTCGTTCTTCGGTACTAGGAGGTGGAAGAATTTCACCTGTTTTAAAATAGTGTTTGATTTCTCTAAAAATCCAAGGATAGCCAATACTCGCTCGACCAATCATAATGCCATCGACGCCATAGCGTTCACGATAGAGTTTGGCTTTTTCGGGACTATTAATATCGCCGTTTCCAAAAATAGGAATATGAACTCTCGGATTTTCTTTGATTTTACCAATGAGTGTCCAGTCCGCTTCACCTTTATACATTTGCTTACGAGTACGACCGTGTATGGATAAAGCTTTAATACCTACATCCTGTAGGCGTTCGGCAACTTCTTCAATATATTTAGTATTATCATCCCATCCTAAACGGGTTTTGACAGTAACAGGCAAATTGGTAGATTTTACAATGGCATCGGTGAGTTTGACCATTCGATCAATATCTTGTAAAATACCAGCTCCTGCCATTTTACAAACGACTTTTTTGACGGGACAACCAAAATTAATATCCAATACTTCGGGTTGTGCTCGTTCAACAATTTCGGCCGCTCGACGCATGGAGTCTTCTTCTGCACCAAATATTTGAATGCCAATTGGTCGTTCTTCGTCATAAATATCGAGTTTTTGTACGCTTTTATGTGCATCCCGAATGAGTCCTTCCACAGAAATAAATTCAGTGTACATCATATCGCAGCCCTGCTCCTTGCATAAAGCACGAAATGGCGGATCACTCACATCTTCCATCGGTGCTAACAACAATGGAAACTCTCCTAAATTAACATTACCAATTTTTACCATAATATTTAATCTTTATCCGTACAAAGATACGCCTTTTTTTTTTCTATATTGTGTGCGAATTGTAAAGGTTAAAAATCAACTACAAATGTTAAAATACTTTTTAGGTAATAGCCCCAAATGGTTTAAAATGACCATGATTGCATTTTTGATACTTAATGTAGTCTTTTATTTTATACTTGGTCCCGCGATAACAGCATGGATTTTTATTGGTGAATTTATTTTTACGTTAGCTATGGCACTCAAGTGCTATCCTTTACAATCAGGAGGTTTGTTGGCAATAGAAGCTTTAATTCTTGGCTTAACAACCCCGCATAATGCGTATCATGAAGTGGAGGCCAACTTAGAGGTCGTCTTACTTTTAGTGTTTATGGTAGCAGGGATTTACTTCATGAAACCTTTGTTGATGTACATATTTAGTAAGGTATTCACGAAGATTAAATCAAAAATGGTGCTGTCCTTGCTTTTCGTGTTTTTAGCAGCGGTTCTATCTGCTTTCTTAGATGCATTGACGGTGACGGCAGTTTTGATTAGTGTTTCCGTTGGTTTTTATGGTGTTTATCACAAAATTCATTCTAGTTCCGGTGATTATGATAAAGATGGTGTGTTGGATAGAAAAGAGTTAAGTGGTGAAACTTTGGAACAGTTCCGTTCTTTTTTAAGAAGTTTAGTCATGCACGGAGTCGTAGGAACGGCACTTGGCGGTGTCTGTACTTTAGTTGGTGAACCACAAAATTTATTGATCGGAGAACGAATGGGGTGGGATTTTATTGAATTTTTTCTCAAAATGGCACCTATTACACTACCTGTTTTTGCTTGTGGAATGATTACAACTGCTATTTTAGAAAAAACGAAATTATTTGGCTACGGGGCAGAACTACCAGAAGTTGCACGTAAAATAATAGAAGGCTACACTGATGAAGCAGATGAAAATCGTACCGATAAAGAGAAATATGGATTGATCGTTCAAGGTGTTTCTGCTGTATTATTGATTATTGGATTAGCAACTCATATTGCACCAGTTGGATTGATTGGATTAGGTTTAATTATTGTGCAAACCGCTTTTATGGGAATTATCGAAGAACATTCTCTGGGAAAAGCTTTCGAAGAAGCCCTACCGTTTACAGGATTATTGGTGGTCTTTTTTGTGATTGTTGCTATGATTCACGATCAACATTTATTTAGTCCTATCATCGAATGGGCATTGGCGAAAGATCCCGCTTCACAACCTGCTATTTTCTATGTAGCTAATGGAGTTTTGTCAATGATTAGTGATAATGTTTTTGTTGCCACGGTATATATTGGTGAAGTAAAAGCGGCTTTTGATGCGGAAACCATTAATCGAGAACAGTTTGAAAAACTGGCGATTGCAATCAATACTGGAACGAATTTGCCATCTGTGGCCACACCAAACGGACAAGCAGCATTTTTATTCTTGTTGACTTCAGCGCTTGCACCGTTAATTAATCTTTCTTACGGTGAAATGGTGAAAATGGCATTTCCATACACGATTGTTTTAGGAATTGTTGGCTTTTTGGGCGTAACATATATGTTGTAAATAATAAATTAGTTTTCTAAAGTTATATGCAAAAACGCTCTTCAACTCATTGAGTTGAAGAGCGTTTTTTGAGTTGTTAAAGAATTGTATTTTGTAATAAAATCTAGAATAGAAAGTTCTAGTTACACACATTATCTCTTTACAAGATCAAATACTAATGGAAAGAAGAAACTTCGTCAAAGTAGTTGGAATATCTGCATTTGCTGTATCTAGTACTGGTTTCAAATTAGTTGAAACCGATGGTATTATTTCAACAAATGATCCTACTAGCACAGATATGTTAGGACCATTTTTCAGAAAGAATGCACCTATTCGACATGATTTAAGATATGATGGAAATACTTCTGAAATTCCTTTGAAGGTGATTGGAAAAGTATTTGGTACAGATAGTGAAACGCCGCTTTCGAATGTAGAAATAGATGTCTGGCATTGTGATCATAAGAAACATTACGACATGGATTCAGATGCGTTTAAATGTCGAGGTAAACTCTTTACAAATGAGAATGGAGAATATTGGTATAAAACCTTTGTTCCGCCACCTTATCAAGGACGACCAAAACATATTCATTATCTCATTCACAAATCAGAAACGCATCAAGAGTTGGTTACCCAATTGTATTTCAAAGGAGATAATAAAATCAAACGCAATAATTGGGTGAAGTACCCGTGGGATGAAAAGAGAATTCTTGATATTTATACAAATGCAGATGGAATGGCAGAGGTACAATTGGATTTATATCTTGAGTTAATTTAGCTGCAAAATATTTTGAATAATATACAAAAGGCTTCTAGAGGATAATCTAGGAGCCTTTTGTTTTAGTCCTGTAGTTAGAGCTTTTTA
>JAHDFQ010000124.1 GCA_020628085.1 Saprospiraceae bacterium | reverse complement strand
GAGCCTGAATCTGAATATTTAGAATTAAAAATATAAAGAGAATGATTCTTTTCATCATGTTCGTTTTGAGAATAGTTTGTGAGTATTTAGAATAAACTTTATATATGTTTGAACGGTCTAGGTTAACAAACACCTGTGGAATACGAATTTATAAAAAAAGATATAAAACTAGGATAAAAACTATTTTAATGGTAAATTTAGTCATAAAAGATTTTTCACTAAAACATTGCTCTAATCATGCGAAAAATAAGTCTATTCACTTTTATTCCCTTCTTATGTACTTTTATTAACCCTGTATATGCTCAACTTTTCAACAATCATCAGATCATTGTAGATGGGACGTTTAGCTCTATAGGAATATCTGAAATAGCAGGAGCAGATTTTGATATGGATGGAGATGAAGATATTGTTGCTTGCTCGTTCAATAGAAATGAAGTCATTTGGTTTGAAAATTTGGGTAATAATAATTTTACTTCTAGAAAATATATTTCACAAGAACTAGATGGTCCTGTAAGTATTGATGTAGCAGATATTGACAATGATGGTTTGGTGGATATTATTTCTGCATCAACTAATGCAAGTAAAGTGGTTTGGTACAAAAATAATGGAAACGGAGAATTTAGTGCAGAAATCTTAGTATCAAATGAAGTAAACTATCCTAAAAAAATACAAGCACTTGACATTAACAATGATGGAAACATAGATATTATATCGGGCTCATTACTTAATAGAACGCTAGCATGGCATGAAAATATGGGTAATGGTACATTTGGCTCAACTACCGTTATCACTACTGATCTTTTTGATAGTTATTTTACATTAGGCGATATAGATGGCGATGGCTTAAAAGATGTCATTTATCACAGCACTAATTCTAATATGATAAACTGGAGAAAAAGAAATAGTAGTGGAATTTTCTTTATCCCAAATACAATTGGAGAAGCCGCCAATTACAGTACATTTCATACCGAAGATTTAGATAGTGATGGAGACACAGATATTATTGCTGTCACTTCTGGTTCAAGTAATCGAGATATTGTGTGGTTTAAAAATGGGGGAATTGGTAACATAAGTTCAGCCGAGATTTTAATCAATGGAGACGATACGGTAGGTAAAATATCGACGGAAGATTTGAATGGCGATAATTTATTAGACATTGTTTTATCTCTAGAAAATGAAGATAAAATTGTTGTTCATTTAAATCTCGGAATGAATACATTCTCACCTCAACAAACCATTGATACCGACCGAGAAAATCCTACTGATATTTTAATAACAGATGTTGATCAGGATTCGAATTTGGATATACTTGCTGCTTCTGGACTAGACGGGCAGTTAGTTTCTTATTTAAATGATGGTAGTGCATCTTATGAATCATCTGCTTCATTGACTTATCATGCCAATAATTTACAATATTTTGAATATAATGATCTAGACAATGATGGATTTTTAGATGTTATGGCTTTCAGCCATTATCCATTCATCACAGCTTGGTATAAAAATCAAGGAAATGGTGCGTTTTCTACCCAAAAAATAATCAATGAGCAAGATGAATTCGTAGATGCTGTACATAGTGCCGATATAGATAATGATGGTATAGTAGACCTTATTCTCAATTATGATAATGCGTTATATTGGCAAAAAGGTGTAGGAGCTGGAAATTTTGAAAATCCTACTCTTATCACTGAGCTTGTCGAGTCCATGCAAGTTTTAAAAACAGCTGACATAGATAATGATGGTGACTTAGATATAGTGTTTAGCTATAAATTTTTTGAAGGCATTTTAATACTTGAAAATATTGGTTCAGGTAATTTTACATTTAAACAATTTCTTGATAATGAACATGTAGGTATCAATGACATTGAGTTTAGCGATCTAAATGGCGATCTAATGCTAGAAATAATATTTATGTCTCCTAATTCGCAGGTCATAGGTTGGTACAACAACGATGGAACAGGTAGTTTTGAAAATGAACAGATGATTACATCGGAAATTTGGGGAATCGGTAAAATAACCATCGCTGATCTCAATAACGATAATTTAAAAGATGTTCTATCTATTTCATCAATTGATAATAAAGTAGCTTGGTATGAAAATCTAGGTGATGACTCTTTTAGTAATCAAAACGTAATTGTCACCAAAAAATCTAGCGACATACAGGCAGCGGATATAGATCAAGATGGATGGATAGATTTCGCCATTACAACTTCCCAAAATAATATTTTTTGGTATAAAAATTCAGGAAATGCTGTTTTTGAAGAAATGCTTCCGCTTAACACCAATAATGAATCTAATAGTCAACTGGCGTTAGTTGATCTCGATAAAGATACAGATTTGGATGTGTTATCGAGCGGATTTTTCTTTGGTCCATTTGCATATTCAACCATTGGATATCATTCTAATGCTTTACTTGATTGTGCTCCTTATACAGAAGATAGTATTTCAGTTGTGCTAGAAACTGGAGAAGTGTATGAACTTCCTGATGGCATAGTCGTCGATACATCAGGAATGTATATATCCAATATCTATGAGGGCGATTGCTTATCAGAAATAGTTTACACTGATATTGACGTATTATCGTCTACGAATCAACCTACAAATACTATCGAAATTACAGTAGTCCCCAACCCTAGTACTACGAAAGTTGAATTATTGATTGAAGGAAATCTTGATACAAATCATGAAATTTTTATCACAAATTTACAAGGGAAAACGGTACATCGACAGGCTCTTCAAAACGTACAAAATGTAATCCACACCCATGAATTATCATCAGGTGTTTACTTTTTACAAATTTTGAATACAAAAAAAATAATCATAGGTGAAGAAAAGATTGTTGTTCAAAAATAATCTACAAACTTCGTCGAGCATTTACAGATGTTAATAAATATGTCTTCAAAATATGATTTAATTCTTTAGGTTGGAATGGTTTGGTAACTACATCGTTAATACCACATTCTATGGCTTTTTGCTTAGTCGTAGGATCAACGGAGGCGGTCAATGCGATGATGGTGATATCCGAAACGCTACCGTCTAAAGCACGAATAGCTTTACTGGCCTCGAAGCCATCCATGATAGGCATGTGTATATCCATCAAGACCAATTGATAACTATTTTCTTGAACTTTGTCAACAGCAATCTGTCCGTTCAGAGCGGTGTCTACATGGAACCCCCATTTTTCTAAAAATTTCTTAGCAACAATAGTATTGATGAGATTATCTTCTACTAATAGAATTGGAATATCTTTAAAATGTGAAAAATCTATAGAATTGGTTTCACTGCCAGATCGCTGTTCTCCTGATGGTAATTGTTTGAATGTAAGTTGGAAAGAAAAATTAGATCCGACATTGGGTTGACTTTCTAAAACGATTTCAGAATTCATCAATTTTAGTAAGTCTTTTATTATGGTTAATCCCAAACCTGTTCCTCCAAATTCTCGAGTAGTGCTATATTCTGCTTGAGAAAAACTGTCAAAAATAATACTTGATTGCTGTTCTGAAATACCAATACCTGTATCTATTACGCTAAAACAAACATTTATTGATTCATGATCCTGTTCAATGACTTTTAACGCAATAGTTACTGATCCTTCATTAGTAAATTTGATCGCATTGCCTATTAGATTCGTTAAAATTTGAGTAATCCGAAGCGAATCACCCAAAACTAATTTTGGAATAGATGGATCTATAATTGTTTTTAGCTCAATATCCTTTATACACGCTTCATTGATAAAAGCATTTTCAAGATTGTGCGTCAATGTATATAAATCTATTTCGGTTTCTTCCAAAACTATTTTGCCTACCTCAATTTTACTATAATCCAGAATATTATTAATGAGTAAAAGAAGTGTATCTGCAGAATTTTTAAGAATATTTAAGTTGCGTGTTTGTTCTTGTTTTGGGTCATCGTCAATTAAAATATTTGTCATTCCAATGACTGCATTCAGTGGTGTTCTAATTTCATGACTCATGGTTGAGAGAAACTCTGCCTTCATTTTTGCCAAATCCTGAGCTGCTTTTTTTTCGGTGTTGCTAGCTCTCAATTCCGCAGAACTCAGATCCATAGCCCGCTCGATCATTTGACGATCTTTTTCGAAGTGGTCATAAGAATTGCTAATGACTTGAAGAAAGTCAAGCATTTGAGGAGAGAGTTCCTCTGTTTTTCCCAGTTTACGTTTAATTTGACGTTTGAGTAATTTGTTAAACTCCATTTTCTAGATTTCGCTTAAAGTAGTAATAGTCATCGTTTGGTTGTGTAGTTCGCAATTGGAAAGATATGACTGTGGACAAATTTCACCATAAGAATAAAAACCTGTTACTACAGTATCCTTACTATAAATATCTTTCACAACCTCAATTTCTTCATCGATGTTATGTCCGAGCACAATTCTTCGACCAACACAACTCACCAAAAGTGCTAAATCGGGAGCTTTATTTTTATCGTATTTCCGAATAGATTCTTGTGCAGCGTATTCCGCTCCATCAATGAGTCGATCAGGATTATGTTTCATCAATTTGGCTATGCAACCCTCAGGTATGTCTCCTGCAAATGTCATACTTTGTGTTTCTTCATCAATAGATAATATAGTTCGGACAACATTTGTGTCACCATCGTTTGATCGAATAGATAACGGATAATATAGTGCTGCGCCTGGTAGTTCGTTTGCCGCTGAACCTAGATATTCTTTGTATAAACCTAAGGCTGATTTACCATCTAATTCATATAAAACATTGCTTTCAGATTTGGTTACTATCCGTTCTGGTCCGAAAGTGTCCCAACCTCCTTTTGAACCAAACCCTACTTCTATATGATTTCCATAAAATCCAATAGCTACTATTTCACCTTCGGTTGAACAAGTATTAAGTCCAACACAAGTTTTCTGAAAATCGTAACCATCTCCTGCCAAACCACCTGTTATCTTACAATCCGATGTCTTGGCAGCCGTCATGCCTAATACCAATTCGCTACCATTCACTTTTTGACCATCAGATAATACAAAAATGTGTCGCAGATCATCTTTCTGCAACTCCTCTACAAGGGCTTTTCCTATACTACAACTGTCGTCAAAATCTGAAATGTTTTTTGAAATGACTGCAATATCCGTTTTTTCAAATTCTATTGCTGTTACGGATAAGGATTGGCTGGAGACTTCTACATCAGCAATTTCACCAGCAGAAGAACAAAAAATAATTTGGGCGTTTTTATATTTAGAACAGAGTGAATGCGTTATATCCTTTTTTTCAAGAATAGCTCGCTCACCAAAGCAAAGAACAAGTTGGGCGTTTTTGAGTGAACTACTATTTACTATGGTTTTCCACCCATTTTGTTTATTCCATGTAGCTTGCGTAATTTTCATACAACTAGTTTTATACGATTGTTTCCCTAAAAATTTTGTTAACGGAGCGTATGAACCCATATAGTTCTTAACTTTTTATACTTAACAATAAAAATACCAAAGTGTAAATTTTACACTCAAGAGCATGAAAAACAGATCATTTGGGTGTTTTAGGGCATTATTTAAGTATTTTGTTCAGTAAAGCCGAGGATTGATTATCTTTGGATCAAAATAGAAAAGAACTTGAAATATGGAACAGTTAAAAACATATCTAGACTCCAATAAAGAACGACAGTTAGAGGAGTTGCTTGAATTACTTAGAATACCGTCGGTTAGTGCTGACCCTGCCTACAAAGAAGATGTTCGCAAAACCGCAGAGTGGGTGAAACATTCTTTAGAACAAGCGGGTGCAGAAAACATAGAAATTTGTGAAACGGCTGGGCATCCTATCGTTTATGCGGATAAATTAATTGATGACAATTTACCAACGGTATTGGTGTACGGACATTATGATGTACAACCACCCGATCCTGTTGAATTATGGGATTCTCCTCCTTTTGAACCCGTTATCAAAAAAACACGCTTGCATCCTGACGGAGCTATTTTTGCTCGTGGTGCTTGTGATGATAAAGGTCAAATGTTTATGCACATTAAGGCATTTGAAGCAATGCTAGCACACGACGCTTTACCTTGTAATGTCAAATTTATGATTGAAGGTGAAGAAGAAATTGGTTCTGAAAATCTAGGTACTTTTTGTAGAGCTAATAAAGAAAAGCTCGACTGCGATGTGGTTTTAATTGCGGATACGTCCGTAATTGCGAACGATCAACCGTCTATTACAGTGGGTTTAAGAGGTTTGAGTTATCTGGAAGTTGAGGTTACGGGGCCAAATAGAGATCTGCATTCAGGTGTATATGGGGGTGCTGTTGCAAATCCAATTAATATTTTAAGCCAAATGATTGCCTCTTTGCAGGACGAAAATAATGCCATTACTATTCCTGGCTTTTATGATGATGTCGAAGTGATTACAGAAGCGGAACGTGCTGAAATGAACAAAGCACCATTCAGTTTGGATGCGTATAAAAAAGAATTGAAGATTGATGATGTACACGGCGAAAAGGGATATACGACCTTGGAAAGAACGTCTATTCGTCCAACATTGGATGTCAATGGTATATGGGGTGGCTATATTGGTGAAGGTGCGAAAACCGTTTTACCATCAAAAGCATTTGCTAAAATCAGTATGCGATTAGTTCCAAATCAAGATCCTGATACGATTACGGAATTATTTACCAAACATTTTGAATCGCTTGCACCCGATTCGGTAAAAGTTAAAGTAACACCGCATCATGGTGGTGAACCGGCTGTTACACCCACAGATACTCCCGAATATCAAGCAGCGCACCTGGCTATGAAATCGACTTACGGAAAAGATCCGATTCCTCAACGAGGTGGTGGCAGTATTCCAATTGTGGCACTATTTGAAAAAGTATTGGGTGTAAAAACAGTATTGATGGGATTTGGGTTGGATACCGATGATATTCATTCACCGAACGAACATTATGGGCTCTTTAATTTCTATAAAGGGATAGAAACCATTCCATATTATTTTCATCACTACGCTGAACTCAAAAAATAGATTTTCCTATACAATCCGTTGGATAAATTGATTAGGTTTGTCCAACGGATTTCAATTTACAGTAACTGCAATTCATTTGTCTTTTATGGATATGAGTAATTTTCAAACCTATATCGACCAACTCACTCAACTTGATCCGCTCTATTACTATATCGCTTTAGGTGTCTTCATCCTATTGATAATTATCATTTCAATAGTCTCTTTTAATAAAAATAAAAAAAAGCGTGCTGCAGCTGAAGTTGCACCGTACCTCGTTATTTCGCAAACTCAAATTGCACCGCTAGGTAAAGGTGTACAGATCAAATTTCTGAATAAAGGGTTTACGACAACAATCAACGATGCCGAAATTGTTGGAAAAACCAACGTTCATATCTCCCAAATATATAGAGACTTTTTATTAGAGACGGGTAAAACTTATGCTGTCTTTTGTGAAACAGAAGGTAGAAACCGAGTTGATGACGGATTTGATGTAGTCCTCTATTACACAGATTCACTCAACAATCAGTTTAAGCAGCAATTCCATATTCACAAGGATCAACCAAGTTCCAATGCTCCAAAAGTAGTGCGATATTCATAGTCACAGATAAATACAATAAAATTAACACCAACCTCTTATTTATTCTGTACTTCACTTTTCTAGTCGAATCAGAATAATCCACTCCTATCTATATTGTTACAATGCCAATAGGTAATACGAAAATTATCGTACTAATAAACATAAATAATATTTTTTGGTAGAATAGTTGTACCCATTCGTCGGTAAAACACATTTATCTGTAGATAACGATCACTTATCTTACACTAGAGGTGCAACCATTTTAGTTTTCTTCCTGTCTTTTATATCAAACACAAAATAATTAATTATCAGTTAATTATACATAATTTTTAAACTAAACTATTTATACACTTTATTTCAAACCAAAAAAATCAATAAGTTATGAAAACATTTCAAAAAAGTTTATTCGTCGTTTTAGCATTCGCATGTATGAGTTTCACTTCAATGGCAAACACCTATTCAGGAGGAGAGCCTAATGCTACCGTTAACAAGGAACTGAGAAAAGAAATTATTACTCATATTGATAGTCCATCTATGGGAAACATGGATAAAATCCAACTTCGAGTGAGCTTTATTATTACTAAAAATAACGAAGTACTTGTCACAAATGTAGATACTGATAATTCATATATTGAGAGCTATGTCAAATCAAATTTGAACTACCAAAAAGTCGAAACAGAAGGAGTTGAAACGAATTTGCCTTACCATGTTAAGGTAACCTACACCAAAGAATAAAATATCCACAAAAGGAAGCGTGTAATTACCTGCGTTTTTCTTTATTATTTTAAATCATAATCCAATTTTGATAGCGATGCTTCACACACTTGATGTGAAGCATCTTTTTATTTTAGCTATAACCCTTCCAATTCAAAACATTCTGATAACTTTGAGTGTCTTTAAGTAGCTTGTCAGTAGATTAGTTTAAAATAAACCTATTAATCCGCCAAATTACAGCATGAATAAAGCTGAATCGTTGGGAACTGATCCCATTCCTTCATTGATCCGAAAAATGGCAATTCCTGCCTCCATAGGAATCCTCATTTTATCTATTTATGGTATTGTTGATACTATATTTGTGGGTCGCTGGGTGGGGTCGTTAGGCATTGGAGCGATTACTGTTGTACTACCAATCATGTTTTTGATCTCGTCCATTGGAATGTCTATTGGAATCGGAGGTGCGTCGATTATTTCTCGTGCATTAGGAGCAGATCATCCAAAACATGCACATCAAACGTTTGGTAACCAAGTTAGTCTTACCTTATTATTAGCATTTATTGTCGTTATCATTGGTTCTTTTTTTCAGGTAGAGCTCTTAAATCTATTTGGTGGAAAAGGTGATATTTTGCCTTATGCCAAGGACTATTTTCAAATCATTTTAATCGGGATTCCATTTTTAGCATTTGCCATGATGTCTAATAATGTTATTCGAGCCGAAGGAAAACCTAAGATCGCAATGAATATTATGATTGTCCCTGCGGTGGTCAATCTAATTTTAGATCCGTTGTTTATTGCCTATTTTGAAATGGGCATTAAAGGAGCAGCTTGGGCAACATCTATATCATATATCTGTAGTGCCTTGTTTGCGGTTTGGTTTTTTGTATTTAGTGGACGCTCTGAACTACAACTTTCACCGACTTATTTCAAATTAAAATGGTCGATTATTAAAGAAATTTTCTCTATTGGTTCAATCACTTTTGCCCGTCAAGGTACGATTAGTTTATTGTCAATCGTGCTCAATAACTCCTTATTTAATTACGGTGGCGAGATTGGTTTGTCGGTGTACGGAATCATCAATCGGTTGATGATGTTTGCCAATTTTCCTGTTTTAGGTATCACTCAGGGATTTTTACCCATTGCAGGATTTAATTATGGAGCTGAAAAATGGGATCGGGTACAAGAAGTGATTAAAAAATCTATTTTATATGGAACATTGATTGCGTTTGGTATTTTTGCTGGGATTTACTCCTTTGCAGAAGAAATTGCTAGTTTGTTTACCAACAATCAAGAACTCATTTCTAAAAGTTCTGCTGTGATGGTTATCATATTTTTAGCTACTCCTACCCTTTCTATCCAATTGATTGGTTCAGCTTACTATCAATCCATTGGTAAAGCCTTGCCCGCTTTATTTTTGAGTCTACTCAAACAAGGTATTTTTCTAATTCCGTTGATTTTTATTTTGCCTACCTATTTTGGTTTGAATGGTATTTGGTACGCTTTTCCAATTGCAGACGTCATGACAGCTTTGATTAACTTTTTATTTTTAAAGAAAGCGGTGGAAAAGTTAAATATAAATTCGATAAAGACTTGATCTACTCCTGTACTCTCAATCTGACCTTTTGCTCTACACGCTCTTCCAATGCTTCTAAACTTTTGACAATAATAAAAGAAATAAAACTTTCATCACGTTCAGCAATACCCAGTCTATTATTCATTTTATAAATAAAAGTGGTATATAATTCCCAAAGTGGATTAACGGCTGAACTTGCTTCATTGGTCAGTTCTAACTGCCCCATTTCTTGAACTTGTTGAAGTTTTTGACTAATCAATTGATTATGTACATGCCAGTCTTGCATAGTATCTGTAAGTCCTTCAAGGTTTGAATCTAAATCTGTCCATAATTGATCTAAAATACGTCGCATTACCACGCGCTGAAATTCAAAAGCACGTTCGTAGGTGCGTTCTATATCTAATGTTTCCGATTCTTGTTGATAAGGATTGTTGCTGCGTGTTCCTTTTTGACTGATCTTTTTTAAACCTTTCCGATAACTAAATTGAAAAAACTGAATAACTTCAGACAACGACAAACCTACTGCATGTGCAAACACAACGTGCGTCTGTATAGCATGCACCATTGCATCATCATATGTCCAATCGTATTTTTTGTCTTTTACGATTTGTAAAACAGCCATTGATCCGTAATAAAACTGTTCTTCACAGATAGATTGAGCTACCGACCCACCAAAATGATTGACATTAGGTTCATAAGAAAAAAATTGAATCGAATTATTTGGAAACCATTTATAGTTTTCTGGAAAATGATCTGGATAATCAGGATCAATCCGAACAGATGGGTACACTTCTAAATAATTTATAATATGTTCTTTCAGATGCGGTTTCAAAATTGTATCAAGTGTTGATGCCTCACCTTTGATGCACAAACGGATATGTGCGCCTCGATCTGTTTTGCGTTCAAAAAAATATTGTGAGATAATTCCTGTCTTTACGGCTGTATCGACAAAAGGAAACAGCGAGCTATGGAAAAAATGTTCCCACGGCGCAGTGCTGTAGATGTGTGCAGATAACCACTTTTCGGTGCGTTTAGTGTCCATATAAGTTTTGCTTTGCTTCGAGTCTTTGGTAGCTATCCAAGACTATTACATATCCCACAAATTCTTAGCCAAATATTTGATATGATAAATATAACACAATTATAAATACCTATTTATTAGTTTTTAATAATTTATGATAAATTTTAACAGATAGAAACTTGGCACCCCTCTCTAAGTTAATGTTGTCGAGTAAATATTATTTATCTCAAGAGGTTATAACACCTTGAAAAGCCCGATATTATTAATTTGACAAAAAACTTATGGCAATCAGAAATAATACCTCACAAACTGTTCGTATAAATCCTCTATCAATTCATCTGTCATATCTTCTTCATTGATTTCATTTTTTATTTGGTTTTTATAAGAAAGTGGAATGGCTCGCTCATCTCCTGACAATTCATTATTTTGGACAGATGCTGTTATAGAACTGCCAAATGAGTGATTCGATAAGTTGCAATCATTCGTTTTAGACCAAACATTTACATTAATACTCCAATCCATCGTTTTGGTAAAGGTCACTTGCTCTACTGAACCTGTTATCGTTTTGTAAATAGGCGTGCTTATCATAACTCCGCTCGTGTCCGTCGATGTTTCAAATCCATCTTGAATTTGTTTATCAAAAGACTGAGTTGTACTTGTTTCGTTATTTCGTTCATTCAAAAATCCAAATTGAACGGAAATATCACAATCTGCCCACATTCCAAAAGGAGAAACAGATACTTCTAAAAAGTCAGAAGAAAAACCCGTCGCTCTACCAAATACCTCCTCCGCTTGGTTACTCATAAACACATCCATAATACCATCGACGTCAATATTATAATAAACGGTTGCATTCGACAAGGCGTAACTTCGTAATGAGTCTATCTCCACCGATAGTACTCTATATCTATCAGCCTGATTAAAGGCTCTAACCGCACTTTGAGCATTTTTCTTGAGGTGATTATCTTCATATAGTGCCAAAGCGTCTTTACCTTTTTCTTCAAAATAAAAGGTATATCGATCCTTTAATTGCTCATCATATTTGTGTAAAGTATCGAGGGAAGCATCATATGAAACATCACTGTAAGGAATGATTTTACTGATTTTAGTTTGAATGGATTTACTAGTTTTTAAAGCTTTGCTCCAAGATACTGGGTCATCTTTTGCTTCCAAATCCCAATAAATTTGCATACTAGATTCAAAAATTCGTTTAAAAGATTGTACCAAAACGACTTGATTGGTTTCATAATCTTTGTACTTTTTTAATTGTGTCAAAGCACTACTAAATGCTTGGTTATACTGTCCTTTTTCAAAGCTTTTCTTTGGACTTGAACAAGCTAAAATTACAAGCAAACTGATGAAGATTAGGTAGATAAAGTTTTTCATTGAAATGTATTTTCAACGAAAATAATTAAAATTTCTCTAAAAAAACACACCTTCAAAAATGGAAATATTATATTTGTTCTCAATATGCCAAAAGGAAGAATCATATTAGCAACTGAACGGTTTCAACTTACTGTTGATCGGCTTTGTCATCAATTGATAGAACAGTATGATGCCTTTGAGAATACCTGCATTATCGGTATTCAACCCCGTGGTGTAATTTTAGCAGATCGAATTCAAGAACGACTGACTGAAATATTGGGTCATCAGCAATTTGATTATGGGAAACTAGATATTACGTTTTATCGGGATGACTTTCGGACTCGAACCGAACCTATCAAAGCCAATGTAACCGAAATGGATTTTATCATTGAACACAAAAAAGTGATTTTAATTGATGATGTTTTGTATTCAGGTAGAACGGTTCAAGCAGCTTTAACTGCTTTACAGCATTATGGTCGCCCCGAAAAAGTGGAATTATTGGCATTAATTGACCGACGCTTTAATCGTCACTTGCCCATTCAATCGGATTATCTGGGAATGGAAATTGACGCACTCGACGAAGCCTATGTAAAAGTAGAATGGAATCATATTGACGGTACAGATCAGGTTCTGCTTTACGCCACCAAAGAAGATATTGAATAAATGACAGCACGGCTCAGCACCAAACATCTATTAGGTATCAAATCGCTCACTTCTGAGGATATCAATTTGATTTTTGATACAGCAGATAATTTTAAAGAGGTCATTAATCGTCCAATCAAAAAAGTGCCGTCACTAAGAGATGTAACCGTCGCCAATCTATTTTTTGAAAATTCTACTCGTACTCGTATTTCATTTGAACTAGCTGAAAAACGTCTCTCTGCTGATGTGGTCAACTTCTCTGCCGCTTCTTCTTCTGTCAAAAAAGGTGAGACACTACTCGATACGGTCAATAATATTCTATCCATGAAGGTGGATATGGTGGTGATGCGACATCCTGCACCAGGCGCGCCTGTTTTCTTATCAAAACACATTGATGCCAACATCATTAATGCGGGTGACGGTACGCATGAACATCCGACGCAAGCTTTGTTAGATGCCTATTCGATGCGTGAAAAAATCGGTGATTTAACAGGAAAAAACATTGTTATATTTGGGGATATTTTACATTCAAGAGTTGCCTTGAGTAATATTTTGTGTTTACAGAAACTGGGCGCAAAGGTTAAAGTTTGTGGGCCACCAACACTCATTCCTCAACATATTGGACAACTTGGCGTTGGTGTAGAATACAATGTTCAGAAAGCCCTCGAATGGTGCGATGTGGCGAATATTTTACGGATTCAGTTGGAACGGCAAGACATTAAATATATCCCTTCCTTACGGGAATATGCTTTGTATTATGGCATCAATAAACAGCTATTGGATAGCGTTCAAAAAGATATTGTCGTCATGCACCCTGGCCCAATTAATCGTGGTGTAGAAATCACGAGCGATGTCGCAGATTCCAAACAATCCATTATTTTGCAACAGGTCGAAAATGGTGTTGCCATTCGAATGGCTATTTTGTATCTGTTAGCAGCAGATAGAGGGAAGGTGTAAAAGTTTATAACTCCTTCCTAAAATCAGTACTATTTTCCATTTTAAAAATACCATATCCATTTTCAATATTATCAAAAACCACAACAGGTTCTGCAAATGGATTGTCTTGTGCAAGTTGATATTGACTCAATGAACGTGTAAATAAATAGTGATCCTTCGTAATTTTAACTAAACTTATTTTAAGCGTCTCTTTTTTATTGTCATCTCCGTAACCACCCCAAGTTGTAAATTGAACTCTATACTTCCCACCATCAAAAGTTGCGTCGTTTAAAAGTTTTGAATTACCGTAATTTACATCTTCCAAAAGTGGATCTGTTGTATCCATCCATATCCTATACTCCCCTACACTTCCGTTTGTCCATTCTTCTTCAATAAATGCTTCTATTAAATAATAGTCTTCTCCTGCCGAGTCAATAATATCAAAAGATATTTGATCTACTCTTTCTCCATATGAATTTATACTGGCATCATTTTCATATTCCAGATTTTCTAAAACGGCGGCTGTTGGAAAACGTTGTTCTGCGGAAGCAGTTTCAAATCCCGTTGCTGTTGCTTCTAATTTATAAACAATATCATTTGCCTCTAAAGCTTCGTCAAAATCTAATGTAAAAAATCGAGAATCAGGATCAAAATCTAGGGTCTTCCACAATTCATTATTTCGATATACGTTAACGGTCGCATTTTCTAAAATTTCATAGTCTTCTGAACCATTTTCGATAGAGGCACTCGTTGAAACCAAAACTTCCATACTGGTATCTTGCAAAGCGACGGTGCTACTCAATGCAATTAGTGGTGTATGTTCAGGAATATCAATTTCGACAACATTTGTAAAGGCATCTTCATTACAAGCCGTTGAAAAAATAAAACTAGAAAGGGCGATGATATAAATTATATGTTTCATATTTTTTTT
>JAHDFQ010000123.1 GCA_020628085.1 Saprospiraceae bacterium | reverse complement strand
CTCGTATTTTATCTAATAAATTACTGAGAAGATAGGCTTCTTCTTCCGTCAATTTAGATAGCATTTCTTCTAAACCCGTGTTAGTACTTTCAATCGAGGAAACCAACTGTAATCCCTGTTCTGAAATCGTCACATCCACTCGTCTTTTATCAGAACAACAAGCATCCCGATTCACCAAACCCTTTTGACAAAGTCGATCAACCAAACGTGAAGTATCTGACATTTTATCAATCATCCGTTCACGAATACAACGTGTTGAGATAGGATCACCTGCACCTCTTAATATCCGTAGCATGTTATATTGTTGCAAGGTAATATTATGGGGTTTTAGTTTTCTCTTAATCTCTCCACACAACCAGTTATTGGTAAATAATATATTTACCGCCGCTTTTTGATACCCATTTTTAAATGGTTTTTTCTGGTGAATTTCCTGCTCGATTTTCATTACAATCAAATTATTTTCCTTTTTAAGTAGTCTGCCTTATAAAACCCACAGATCTATAAGATGTTTAACAAGCTACTGTTAGTACAAAATTAATGGTTTAACATCGAAGTTACAACATCAATTATATCAAAAAAAAGTCGGCTTTATGCCATACTTATTTTTGGAATTAATTCCGAATTCCGACTGCTCGTATTTTTGACTGTAATTCTTTACGTGCAAAGAAAATACGACTCTTAATCGTTCCAAGTGGCGTGTCTAAAGCATCTGAAATTTCTTGATAACTCATACCGATATAGTACATCCAAAATGGTTCTCTCAATTTTTCATCAATACTATTCAAGATAGCCATCAATTCCTTAGTTGCCATATTAGATTCACCTGAATTTTCCTCAGACGCCGCTGCAAACACATAACTATCAGTTGGTGCCAAATCCGTTTGACTTCTCTTCTTTTTTCTGTAGTTGTTAATAAATGTGTTTCGCATCAAAGTCATGATCCATGCTTTGAAATTCGTGCCAATTCTAAACTTATCTTTATTTTTTAAAGCTTTAAAGATCGTTTCTTGTACTAAATCTTTAGAATCCTCCATGTCCTTTGTTAAAGACAAAGCAAAAGATTGTAAAGGTCTGTTTAAATCGTCGATGTAATGATAGAATTCATTTGAGCTCATAGCTAATTACGTTTTGTAAAGATGTAATAAGTTATAAATTGTTGGTTGCAATTCTTCCTTTTTTAAATGACTAGGAAACTTATTAACCTTGCTTTTATTTGCATTGAATAAAACAATCAATGTTACAACTTCAAAGTTATAACATTATTTTGATTTTCCTGTTAAAAAAACGTTAAGAAGCACTTAACACCTTCTTAATTGGATGAAAAGCGTCTTAGAGCGGACAAGTGTATTGTAGTTTCCGACAAACGAAATGACTATCTAAACACATAATTGATTTGGGTGAAAACGAAAACCATTTTTTAACATCGTTGTTCAAACATACATCTATACTATTCATGATACAATTTCTGTACGAATTACTTAGCAAACAAACAACATTATGCAATACCGATACTTCATTATACTTTTGTTTTTATTCATGAGTTCCAGCCTTTCCGCACAAAGCGGTATCATTAAAGGTGTCGTTACCAATAGTATTAATAACGAACCTGTGATGTTTGCCAATATTTTAGTTGAAAATACGGGTACAGGAACGACTACCGATATTGATGGAAATTATGAGATTACAGGACTTACACCTGATTTGTACACCGTAACGGCTAGTTATGTCGGCTTTGACGAAGTATCCGTTTTTGAAATCCAAGTTTTTAATAATAAACCTGCCATTGTTGATATTCAAATGACGGAATCAGCAGTTGGATTGGAAGAAGTTGTCGTAAAAGCTTCGCCATTCAAAAAAACAGAAGAAAGTCCCGTTTCTCTGCGTACCATTGGGGTTTCTGAAATTATGCGTAATCCTGGTGGAAACCGAGATATTTCTCTTGTGGTGCAAACGCTACCAGGGGTGACCTCATCTGCTAGTTTTAGAAATGATTTGATTATTCGAGGTGGCGCACCTAACGAAAATCGTTTTTACTTGGACGAGGTTGAAGTCCCAACGATCAATCATTTTGCCACACAAGGTTCTTCGGGCGGTCCAGTCGGTATGATAAATGTCAACTTTATTCGAGAAGTGGATTTTTATAGCGCGGCTTTTCCAGCCAATCGAGGCAATACTTTGAGTTCGGTTTTTGGGTTTAAACTTCGTGATGGTCGAGATGACCGTATTGGTGGATCATTTACTGTTGGTTCTAGTGATTTGAACTTGACTTTGGAAGGACCGATTGGTGAAAAGACAACTTTTCTGGCTTCGGCTCGACAGTCTTATTTAGGTTTTTTATTTGAGTTATTAGAACTTCCTTTTTTACCAACCTACAATGACTTTCAAGTCAAAGTCAAACATAAAATCGATCAAAAAAATGAAATTACTTTTATCGGATTGGGAGCAATTGACCAATTTGAATTGAACTTAGATGCCAATGATACGGAAGAACAGCAATTTTTATTAAATGTACTTCCTGTCAGTCCACAATGGAATTATACAAATGGTTTGGTGTATAAACACTATCAAGATAACGGCTATTTTACCTTTGTGGTGAGTCGGAACATGCTCAACAATGAAGCCTTCAAATACCGAGATAATGATGATAGTTCAGAGGATAATCTAATTTTAAATTATAAATCACAAGAAATAGAAAACAAGGTTCGAGTGGAACACACAGTTCGTAAAAATGGCTATAAAATCAACTATGGTTTTAATTACGAATTTGCAAAATATAATAATAGTACGTTCAATCAAGTCGTTACACCAAATGGAATATTGGATATTAATTATGCTTCTGAATTTAGTTTGAATAAATATGGTTTATTTGGTCAAATTAGCCGAAAATATATGGAAGATCGCTTGATTCTTTCGGCAGGTTTGCGTGTAGATGCCAATGACTATTCGGATGATATGAATAATCCGTTGGAACAATTTAGCCCTAGATTCTCCGCTGCTTACGCTTTGAGTTCTGACTTTATTTTGAATTTTAATGTCGGTCGTTACCACCAATTACCAGCTTACACCTTGATGGGGTATCAAGAAAATGGTCAATTTGTTAATAAAAATAATGGACTAAAATACATCAGTAATAACCAAATCGTAGGTGGACTTGAATACAACACGGGTTCATCTTCTAAAATAACACTAGAAGCCTATTACAAAAAATATGAGGATTACCCGTTCTTGCTACGAGACAGTTTAACCATTGCCAATTTAGGTGCAGACTTTGGTGTCGTTGGAAACGAACCTGCCGAATCTCGCTCCGAGGGTCGTTCTTATGGATTAGAGTTTTTATTCCAACAACGTTTATTCAAAGGTTTTTATGGAATTGCCAGTTACACCCTCGGTTGGTCGGAATTTGAAGATAAAAACGGACGTTTTGTGCCTTCTTCTTGGGATAGTCGCCACATTGCAAATTTGACATTGGGTAAAAAGTTTGAAAAAGGCTTTTTAAAAGATGTAGAAATTGGTATTGCCTATCGCTACCAATCTGCATTACCCTTAACTCCTTTTTCTACTGATTCTGATTTGGTGGTCAATTGGGATGTGGTTGGACAGGGTTTTCCTGATTATAATTTACTCAACACACAGCGCAATACGGCTGTCAATTCCGTTGATATTCGGATTGACAAAAAATGGTTTTATAAACAGTGGTCTTTAAATTTGTATTTAGATATTCAGAATGTCAATGCTAATGCTGTCAGTAATCCGACCATCGTTCTAGATCGACCATTAGATGAAAATAATACACCAATCGGAGGTGGTGTCATCGCCAATCCAGATGCGCCCATCAGTGAGCAGCGGTATTTAATAAAAGAGTTAGATACGGGTGCAGGCACGCCTTTGCCGACTTTAGGCGTTGTGGTGGAGTTTTAGAACTAACTTTATAAGCGACAGAGGCACTGAAATACAGAGAATAATTTAACACACTCTGTATCTCCGTGCCACAGTAGCAAAATAGAGTGAATTTTGAGAAATTACTTATAAACTTCCTTACCTTTGAGTACTGTATATGAATCAATCATCAACTCTTGACAAAACAAAATCCACCCTCCAAACCTTCCTTTCACCCTCAAAATCGTTTCCGATTTCGATATGATTTTGAAAAATTAAGCGTGGCGTATCCACCACTAAAAAGATATATCATAGTTGGTAAACACGGACATGCAACGATTCCGTTTGCTGATCCAAGTGCTGTGAAAGCACTCAATCAGGCACTATTGATGCGTCATTATGGTTTAAACTATTGGGATATTCCGACGGATTATCTGTGTCCACCAATTCCTGGGAGAGCTGATTATTTGCATCATCTTGGTGATTTACTGGCTAAAACGACGAAGGGAAAAGTTCCAAAAGGAAAATTTATTCGTATCTTGGATATTGGTGTGGGTGCAAATTGTATCTACCCTATTATTGGTGTAAAAGAATTTGACTGGTCGTTTGTAGGTTCAGATATTGATGCAACAGCTATTGAGGCCGCTCAACTAATTCTGGAGAAAAACTCGTCTTTGAAATCCAATATTGAGTTGCGTGTACAATACAATGCTGCCTTTATTTTTAAAAACATCATTCAAAAAGAAGATCAATTTACAGCAGTTATCTGTAATCCACCGTTTTATAGTTCTGCTAAAGAAGCTGCCTCACACACGCAACGAAAGTGGAAAAATTTACAACAAAAAAAGCAAGCAACGGATCGTAATTTTGGCGGACAATCCAACGAATTGTGGTATAAAGGCGGCGAAAAGGCGTTTATTCAAAAAATGATCGAAGAAAGTCAAGCTTTTGCAACCAATTGCCTTTGGTTTACTACCTTAGTATCAAAGAAGGCACATTTAGCTTTTATTTATAGACAGTTGGAAAAACATAATATTAATGATATCCAAACCATTGAAATGGGACAAGGACAAAAAACAAGTCGCATTGTAGCGTGGAGATTTTAACCATAAAAATGATAAAAAACAAACCTTTTTATATATTTACGAGCTTCGTTTTTTTCGCTTTACTATTACCTTTTACAGTTCAAGAAGGTATGTTTTTAGATGGTGTTTTCTATGCTAATATTTCTAGAAATTTAGCTGTGGGTATGGGTGATATTTGGTCTATGCAATATTCCTTAACCCAGAACCGACTGTTTTGTGGGCATCCATTTCTCGTTTTTTGGATACAATCTTTTTTCTTTAAGTTACTCGGTGATTCTTTTTTAACCGAACGGTTTTTCACTTTAATCAATGCTATACTTAGTGCGGGCTGTATACATGTTTTATGGCAAACATTATTTCCGAATCAGCACAGGTGGTCTTTTTCTTGGTTACCGATTTTTTTATGGCTGACGATTCCATTGACATTCTGGGCTTATCGTAATAATATTTTAGAAAACACATTAACAATTTTTACGCTTCTCTCGACTATCTGTATCATAAAAGCAATCGACCAAAGAGACTGGAGATGGTGGCTCATTAGCGGATTTTGGATGGTTGCTGCTTTTTTGTCAAAAGGGTTAGTTGGACTATTTCCCTTGGCAATTCCACTGATATATGGAGTGGTTATAAACAAAACTCACATGAGCACATTATTCTTACATACGGTAAGTTTAGTTGGTGCGATGACTTTGTTATCCTTGATCTTAATTTTGCTTTTTCCAGAAGCTTTAGATCAATTAACTTGTTATATGAATACGCAAGTTCTTCCTTCCTTGAAAAATGAATTAGAAGTAACCGTTGAATCCCGTTTTTCAATTGTCTACAAATTATTATTGGAACTCATTTTTCCAATTTTTCTAGTTCTATTGTTTTTAATCAAGTACAGAAAAAGTCGATTCATACATATTTTTCCACATTGGCGGAAGGCCTTATTTTTATTATTGATTGGAATGGCTGCCTCCTTGCCTATCATGGTCTCCCTTAAACAACGTAAATTTTATTTATTGCCATCTATTCCATATTACACCATGGCAGTAAGTGCATTGTTATTACCTTTTATTGAAAAATGGGTAAATAATTTTTCTTCAAAATGGGTAAAAAGATTGTTATATTTTAGTCGCATTGGATTGATACTATTAGTAATAATTTGTGGTTGGTTGTTTGGAGGTTACTCACGTTATGAAGACAAAATTAGTGATATTTATACTATATCAGAGTCTGTTCCAAAACAAACAATTGTTTCTGTTCCTGTTTCATTTTTAGGCGATTATAGTTTTTCAGCTTATATGAACAGAGTTGGTCAATTAAGTGTAGAAGGAGATACAGATAGACAATATCGCCTTACTGACGTATCCACTACTCAGGATTCTTTTTTTATGAAGAACTACACCGAGGTGCCTTTAGATTTGAAAAAATATCGTTTGTATAAAAGGAAGTAAATTTATAAAAAACCGTTTTGAATCATTTGAGATCAATTAAAAAGCTTCTAATATATTAAAATTAAACACTATATGAATCCATATAAATTGAATACATTTGTAAAATCAATAGCATGGCAAAAAATAGTAGGCTTCGGTCTTGTTTTTGCACTATTTGTATTCATTTGTGGTGCTTGTGAAAATGATATTCGAGAAGTAGAAGCATTGAATCCACAAAATTTTATTAACAAAGAAGTCACTAGCGACGTTGAACTTATATACAGTGACTCAGCCATCGTTCGTACCATTATCAAAGCAGATACGATGATTTATTATGCGGATAGTAAAGAACCGTGGCAAGAATTTCCAGCAGGAATCAAAGTAGAGTTTTTTGATGATTATCAACGTATCAATAGTACTTTAACCGCTAATTATGCCATTCGCTACGATAAAAAAAGAGAAATTGTCGTTCAAGACAATGTAATTTGGAAAAGTGGTAAACCTGAAATTCTTGAAACAGAAGAATTAATTTGGAATGAGCAGGATGCTAAAGTCACTTCACAGCGTTATGTAAAAATAACTACACCCGAAGATGAATTCTATGGTTATGGATTAGAAGCCGATGAAGATTTTTCAAAATGGAAGATTAATATTCCCGAAGGAAAAATGGGTGCAGAAAATATGAACCAATGATATATGCTACCATATTATTTTTTTTACTGCTTTCGGCATTGTTTTCAGGAACAGAAATCGCCTATATTTCTGCGAGTAAACTATGGATAGAACTCAAACGTAAAAAGCCATCTTTACGAGGTAGAATACTCGCCTATTTCTACGATAAACCTGGTGATTTTTTAAGTGCTTTATTGGTCGGCAACAATATTGCCCTCGTTATTTTCACGTCGTTGGTATCTAAAGAAATTTTAGAACCGTATTTTATAGATATTCTGGGAATTCATAATGATCTGTTGATTTTATTTATCAATACGATTCTGATAACCCTGACTGTTTTGGTATTTGGAGAGTTTCTACCCAAAACGCTTTTTCGATTGTTCGCCAATGAACTAATCTACTTCTTTGCCATTCCGCTGCGCTTTTTACAATTCATACTATATATTCCGTCTTGGTTTATGACCAATATGAATAATTTTATTATGCGAAATGTGTTTAACACACCCATCGAAGACGAATTATCGGTCATTACCCGTTTAGATTTAGAGAATTTTATCAAAACTAGCGATTCAGAAGAAGATATTGATACTGATTTATTTGAAAAAGCACTGCACCTAGAAGCTTTGAAAGTCAAGGAATGTATGGTGCCTCGAACGGAAATCAAGCATATTGATGTTTCAGCAACGGTAGAAGATTTATTGGATATGTTGACCGATACGCAACTGTCAAGAATCTTGGTGACGGACGAAGATATTGATAATATTTTAGGCTATGTACATCACCAACAATTGCTTTCTGAACCCAAAACGATTAAGAATATTTTATTGGAAATTCCATTTGTACCAGAAGCCATGCGTGTGCGTGATTTGCTGAATCAATTTATTAAAAATCGTATCAATATTGCCTGTGTGGTAGATGAGTTTGGTGGAGTAGCAGGAATTATTACTTTAGAGGATATTTTGGAAGAAATTTTTGGTGAAATCGAAGACGAACACGACCAAGAAGAATATATTGAAAGCCAAGTTTCAGAACATGAGTTTGTCTTTTCAGGGCGTCTAGAAATTGACATGCTCAATGACAAGTACGAATCATTAGAACTACCCGAAGGTGATTATCACACTTTATCAGGATATTTGGTGATGACCACCGAAACCATCCCAAAACAAGGGGATGAAATAGAATTGGATGGTTATAAATATATTTTAGAAATGGTCAGCGAAACCAAAATTGAAACCGTTAGAGTAATAAAGTTACCGCCTGAAGATGCGAAGCCTGTTGAGTAATATTTTTTATTCTTTTCCGATTCAACTACTCATTTTACATTTGAGAAGCAATCTTTTATTGGTATTCATTTGGGTGCTCATCGCTTTATTATTTACGGGCAAAGTAGCTTCCAAATATGGCGCAAAATATTTGTTTTTAGACCCCGAATATTTAGGTCAAGTCAATCCATGGAGTTTCCTTATTTTGGGTATTACCTTCGGTGGTTTTTTTATGACTTGGAACTTGACCACTTACCTGCTCAATGCTCATTATTTTCCATTTCTAGCAAGTTTAGCTCGTCCATTCACTAAGTTTTGTATCAATAATGCTATTCTGCCTCTAGCTTTTTTAATTGCTTATTTTGTATATGTGGTCGACTTTCAAACCTATTATCAATACTGGACGTGGGATGTGATTCTATTCAATTGTCTGAGTTTTTTAGTGGGTGGAATCATTAGCGTTTTATTGGTATCGGTTTACCTGACTTTTACGAATAAAGACATTCAAAATTTCATAAAAAAATATAAACATAAACCTCCAAATTTAGTCGCTTTTCTGATGCCAGGTCGTCGAATTCCTTATGTAGAAACGAGCAAGCCAGATCAAAAACTATGGAAAATCAAGATTTATTTATCTGAGACTTTACGCCCTAGAATCGTCCGAAGTGTAGCTCATTATGATACCAGCATGTTGCTTAATGTATTTAAACAAAATCACATCAACGCCTTAATTTTACAATCTGTGGCACTGCTCATATTGCTAGTTTTTGGCTATTTTATTGACAATCCATACTGTCGAATTCCTGCGGGGTCAAGTGTATTTTTACTAGCTAGTATATTGGTTTCATTAATTGGTGCAGTGACCTATTGGTTTGAACAATGGCGATTGACCGTTTTCATTGGAATCCTATTTTTTATTAATGTCTTAACCAGCTATGATATTTTCAATCATCAAAACAAAGCCTACGGACTAGACTACAATCAAGGTGAAGCACTTTATAATTATTCAGAATTGGATGCGTCTTCCAGAATGGGCATGGAAGAGGACAAAGAAAATATCATCAAAGCATTAGATAACTGGCGTGCAAAATTTGGAAAAGAGAATCCAAAAATGGCGATGATCTGTGTAAGTGGTGGTGGCATGAAAGCCTCTGTTTGGGCAATGCAAGTGCTACAAGAAGCGGATCGAAAGTTAGAAGGAGACTTGCTTAAAAATACAATGCTCATGTCGGGTGCATCGGGTGGATTAATTGGTATGGCTTATCTTCGAGAACTCTATTGGCAGCAGCAGCAGGGAGCAAATATTGATATTTACGATAAGCAATATTTGGATAATATTTCCAAAGATTTACTCAATTCCTTAACCTTTACCATTGTATCCAATGACCTATTTTTACCGTGGCGAGAATTTGAGGTAGATGGTCATACCTATCATAAAGATCGAGGATATATTTTTGAAAAACAACTCAATGAAAACACCGATTTCATATTAGATAAAAAACTAAGCGATTATCGACAAGCCGAGCAAGATGGTAGCATTCCTCTACTCTACATCACCCCTTCGATTGTCAATGATGGTCGCCGTTTGATTATTTCTTCACAAGGTGCATCTTTTATGACGATGTCTCCTATTGGGCAAACGCAGCCAGACGATGTGATCGTAGATGCTGTTGATTTTGGACGGTTATTTTCCAATCAAGATGCCGATAATTTAAGGTTAACGACAGCATTGCGTATGAACGCTACTTATCCATATATTTTACCGAATGTCTACTTACCAAGTGAGCCTGCTATGGAAGTCATGGATGCGGGTTTTCGAGACAATATGGGCGTCAAATCTGCGGTTCGATTCATCAATGTATTCAAGGATTGGATCAAAGAAAATACAGCAGGTGTCGTCATGGTTCAAATTGTTGGAAAAAATAGAATCAATGATCTTGAACCCACCGAAGAACCTCAAGGTTTGATTGAATCTTTACTAAATCCACTCGGTATTGTCGGTCAAATTTTAAGCCTTCAAGAATATGAAAATGATACCAGCTTGGGTATGTTATTCGATTTATTAGGGAAAGATCATTTTGATGTCATTCGTTTCACTTACGAACCTAGTGATAAAAACGAGGAAGCCTCTATGACTTTTCACTTAACGAAACGAGAAAAAAAGGACATTCAAGAAGCCATTTATTTACCAGAAAATCAAGCTAATTTAACTCGTTTAGAAAATGTAATTCAGTCGGTTTATCCGAATCGTGTTGAAGACGTGATAGATTGAAAATAGAATAAAATTACCATTTTGTAAAAAATCGCTAAATCTCAAACGCACCATGCCCCATTTCCACCAAGCCACCGTTTCCGATTGGCAATCCCTCCAACAAATAGCTTTACAAACTTTTAAAGCGACTTACGAACATCTCAATATACCCGATAACTTCAAAGCATACGTCGATACATCATTTTCTCAATCACAATTAATCCATGAATTGAATAATCCGTTAAGTACTTACTTTTTGCTACAAGACGGAGTAAAGAGCATCGGATATATTAAACTCAACGAATCAACTGCCCAAACCGAATTACAAGAAGCAGATAGCTTAGAACTTGAACGCATCTATGTTGTTCAATCCGAACACGGGAAAGGTTTTGGAAAAATATTACTTCAAAAAGCGATTGATACATCAAAAAATAGGCATAAAAAAAGTCTTTGGTTAGGAGTCTGGCAAGAAAATCCAAAAGCTATTGCTTTTTATAAACATCAAGGTTTTGAAAAATTTGGAGAACATGCTTTTATCTTAGGAAACGATCATCAAATTGATGACTTAATGCGTATTTCTTTTTAAGGAACCATTAAAAGTTAGAACAAAAAAATTAACTTGTGCTGCAAAATAAAATATTCAATTAATGCAAAACAATTCTTCAATCCTAGCACTATTTATCTTGATATTTTCTGTTCAAGTATGTATCCCCGTAGTTGCTCAAAAAAAGTCGAATATGAAGGATCAAACCCCTAATGAAGTACGAGCAAAGAAAATCTTGTCCAAACTATCATTAGAAGACAAATGTGGGGAAATGACACAACTGGCCATTGATGTGACATTGAATGGTGAGCCGTACAATCCTGTTGAACCACAGTCATTTGACATGGAAAAATTGCGAGAAGTACTGATTGACTTGAGAGTTGGTTCCATTCTGAATGTTGCCGCACATGCCTATACACGTGAACGTTGGTACGAAGTAATGGATACCATTCAAACAATTGCTACAAAAGAAAAGAAAAACAGTATTCCTGTGCTATATGGAATAGATGCTATTCATGGTGCAAATTATACAGTTGGTGCAACCTTAATGCCACAACAGATCGGTTTGGCAGCTACCTGGAATCCAGAATTGGCTCGTTTATCGGGAGAGGTTTCCGCTTATGAAACTCGTGCGTCTGCTATTCCTTGGACATTCTCACCTGTTTTAGATATGGGGCGAGACCAACGTTGGCCTCGTCTTTGGGAAACTTTTGGTGAAGATGTTCACTTAGCAAGTGAAATGGGTGTAGCAATGATAGACGGATTTCAAGGCGATGATATTGGTGATAAATATCATGTGGCTGCTTGTATGAAACACTTTTTGGGATATAGTATTCCATGGTCAGGTAAAGATCGTTCACCTGCATACATTCCCGAACGTCAATTGCGAGAATATTTTGTTCCCACTTTTCAAAAGGCAACTGATGCAGGCGCAGCTACTTTGATGATTTGTTCAGGTGAAGTCAATGGCATTCCAGTTCATGCAAACCCAGCTTTACTCAAAGATTTATTGCGTACAGAAATGGGGTTTAAAGGTCTAGCCGTTTCCGATTGGGATGATCTAATTTATTTGGTCAATCGTCACCGAGTAGCCACCGATATGAAAGATGCAATTCGTATTGCTGTCAATGCAGGAATGGATATGGCTATGGTACCCATGGATACGCAGTTTCCTATTCTGCTAAAGGAATTAGTCCAAGAAGGAAAAGTACCTATGGAACGAATCGACGAAGCAGTAACTCGTATTTTAATAGCAAAAATAGAATTGGGATTATTTGAACAGCCATTTTATCCAATGTCGGATTATCCTGATTTTGCATCAGAAAAACATACACAAATCAGCTACGAGGCTGCTGCGGAAAGTGTTGTATTGTTAAAAAATAAAAATAATAGTTTACCGATCAATACATCTCAAAAAGTATTAGTCACAGGCCCAACAGCTAATTCAATGCAATGCCTGAATGGCGGATGGTCAGGTACTTGGCAGGGGAATAATACAGATTATGACAACAAGGATAAAAAAACCATTTTGCAAGCGATTCAAGATAAATTAGGTGCAGAAAATGTCATTTATACACAAGGCACAAGTTTCGATAAAACTCAAAATTTACAAGCCGTGACCAAGGCAGCGGAAGGTGTAGAAACCATTATTGTTTGCATTGGAGAAATGTCCTACACGGAGACACCAGGTAATATTGATGACCTAAACCTGCCCGATGCACAAATTGAATTAGTGAAAACGGCTGCTGCTACTGGTAAAAAAGTTATCGTTATTATGGCAGCTGGTCGCCCTCGAATTGTTCGAGAATTAGAACCAAATGCCGATGCCTTCTTAATGTCGTTACTACCAGGAAACGAAGGCGGAAGAGCAATTGCTGATATTATAGTTGGCGAGATTAACCCAAGCGGTAAAATGCCGTACACCTATCCTCGCTATGCTAACGCATTAATGACCTACGATCACAAAGGAACGGATCTACCAAAGTATGATTTTTCAATGGATAATTTTGATCCGCAATGGGAGTTTGGTTATGGGCAAAGTTATACTAAATTTGCTTACTCTAACCTAAAAATAATAAACCAAACACTCTCAAAAGATGATAGTATAGAAATATCGGTTGATGTGAAAAATATTGGTAATCGAGCAGGTAAAGAAGTGGTACAACTTTTTATCACAGATAAAGTTGCTAGTGTCACACCATCCGTAAAGCGGCTTCGAGCATTTGAAAAAATCAATTTAAAAGTAGGAGAAATAAAAACAATAACTTTTAATCTACCTATTTCTGACTTAAAATTTATAGGCATTGATAATCAATGGATTATAGAGCCTGGAGACTTTGAAGTCACAATTTCTAATTTAAAATCAGATTTTGAGGTGATCAATTAATTTGTTTCAATGATTTAATTTACTATAAGAACTTATTGTACTATCAACAGTAAGAATAGCTTTTTTTTGTGACAGATTTTTTTTTTGAAATTGGAACGAAATTAGTACTATCAGTACATGTATATGTATAATAAAGAACTATATCAATATTTGGTTGAACGAAACCCAATAGCTCAAATTGTTTTAAATTTTAGAGGACAGATCGTGTATTGGAATAAAAGCGCAGAAAATCTCTATAAATTTACAGTTGTAGAAGTAATTGATAAAAAAATAGAAGATCTAATTCTTTTTGATATAAATGATATACAAAAACAACTGAGTTTTGTGAAGGCAGCATCTTTTCCAAATGAATCTAAAATAATTCTAAATTTAATAACTAGAGATAAATACCAAGTAGAAATCCCAGTAAAAATAGATTTTACGTTTATTGAAATGGAAGAAAATTTGGTTATGTTGACTATTGTTGATCGAAGTCAAGAGCATCGAAGCGAGCAACAACTGATTCGCAAACAAAAACAACTTGAAAAATATATAGAGAGCAACCTACAACTAGAGAATTTCACCTTTATAGCCTCTCATAATTTAAAACTTCCTATTCAAAATATAATTAATTTTTCAAGTTATTTAAACAAAGCACTGTCAGAGCGATTGTCTTCAAAGGAAAAACAGTATTTGACCATCATAGAAGAAAATTCTAGTAGGATGAAAGATATTATTCAGCTACTAGCGGATTATTCTTCCATCAGTAATATACCTTTAAATAAAACAATAATTACTACCGATCAAGCTTTGGCGAAAGTGTTGAAAGAATTAGAGCCGAAAATTGTTAAAACTGAAGCCATTATACATTTGGGTGAACTACCTGAAATAATTGTCGTAGATAAGTATCTGTTTCGACAATTGTTTATGTATTTAATAGATAATAGTTTACTGTTCACCAAAAAAAGTTTAAAACCAGAGATTTATATTTCAGCTATTCAAAAAAATAGTCACTATATTTTTTCTATAAAAGATAACGGAATTGGTATAGATAAAGCGTTCTCTACAAGTATTTTTGGAATGTTTAAGCGACTACATACCGAAAAAGAATATGAAGGATATGGAATCGGTTTAGCATTTTGCAAGAAAATAGTAGAACGTCATGACGGTGATATTTGGGTCGAAAGTAGTGAGGGTGAAGGCAGTGAATTTTTTGTAAGAATCCCTATTGAACAATAA
>JAHDFQ010000122.1 GCA_020628085.1 Saprospiraceae bacterium | reverse complement strand
AATATTGAAATTTCAATATTTCATCCTTATAAAATTTTTACTACTGTGAAAAATATTATTTTATTAACGTTCCTGTTATTTATTTTCGGATCATCCTGTACAAAAGTGGAAAATTGTCCTACTTATTTTCAATTACCAGTAAAATTGAGTCCAGCAAAAGAAACCTATCAGATTGGTGATACCATCAGTATACAATCTAAATTTAGTAAAAATGTAGAAGCTCTTAATATAGAAAGTGATCCTTTAGGAACTTTTGATATGGAAGGAGTTTTATGGGATATGGCATTTGGAGGGCAAATATTGGATACAATAGGAGTAGTTTCCTTTAATGTTCAAAAGACCTTTGATGTTATTGTAAACCCTGAATTTGATTTTACAGAATTTTTATTTTCAAGTGGTGCTTCTGGTTACTTTGGAGAGCCCAACTATGCAAACGATACCTTCAACTTAGAATTTAAGATCATTCCTAAAAAAGAAGGCGTATTTTTTTTATCTTTTGGTAGCACTTTAGATAATAGTTTTCAAAATTTTAAGGGTAGTTGCTCTAGGGGTGGAATATATGGAATCTCTATTATGAACGAAGGTGCAGATAATAATATCCACTTACTAGCAGAATCTCCCGAAGAACATTATAATACATGGATTTTACAGAAACCAGAAGAAAGATTTCATAGAGCTGGTGGATATGCTTTTAAGGTGGTAGAGTAAATATTCATTATGAAAAATAACCCGTGCTAAGCGTAGGTTGTACCTACGATTAACATGACTGCAAAAATCTATTTTGCAGCTTAGAACCACAGAGATCATTCTCTAAAATGCTGCAAAATAGTGCTGTCAGATACAGCAAATCATATCAGACGAAGATAGAATCTTCGCCTAGCTTGGGAATGGAAACGAAGTTTTGCTCGTCACGTATAGTATTCAAGTGGGTTTTGTTCGATATGGACAACGATACTTTCTTGATATAATAGAAAGCAATATAAATCAACAACATTGGCAAGGCAATCATATTGAATATCAAGATGGTGAACCTTGGAATGGTTATATCATCGACATAAATCTTACAAGATAAATGAGGCTAAAAAATACACAAACTTATTTCTCTCTTTGGATATTCTACTGTTTAGTATGTTCTAGTTGTACAGATCATCAACCTTTCAACTATGACTGTGGACCAGAAATAGAGTTGGATATTGAGATAAAAGACTTTTCGATATGCTTATTGGATTATGGTCATATCAAAATAACACCCTTAACAGGAGAATCTCCATATAGCTACTTTTGGAGTAATGGATGGAATCCTCCTATTTTTTCTAGTCGCTTTCCTACTAGTGTCTGGTATAAGGAATATACTTCTTCAGATAGATATAAATTAGGAGAAGGAAGTTATTTTGTAACCGTAACAGATGCAGAAGGAGGCTATACTACAAAAGAAATAAAAGTACAATCTGATAAAAA
This sequence comes from Saprospiraceae bacterium, assembly GCA_020628085.1. Taxonomy (GTDB): domain Bacteria; phylum Bacteroidota; class Bacteroidia; order Chitinophagales; family Saprospiraceae; genus JAHDES01. The sequence goes on along the minus strand of JAHDFQ010000122.1, from coordinate 13,259 downwards.
AATTAATCTAAGAATTGATGATAAAAAAGATACCACAAAAAAAAAATATTGTGATGGTAGCATCACAATAACTCCTCAGGGTAAAGAGGCTAAAAAATATAGCGTTGATTATACTATCGTTGGTCCTGATAATTATGGAGGTTCGTCCTCACAAATAGGGAGTTTGGAGCTAAAAAATTTATGTAAAGGAGATTATGTCTTAGTAGCAAGGCTAGCCTACTGTCATGGTGAACTCGACTTTACCATTGAATAAACAATCAATCTCCATTTTTCAAACAATTTACAGGACAATAACATATACCTAATATTCTAACACCACATTCCTTCCCTGCCGTTTTGTCATTTTGTCAGCACATTAAACAATAATCTTGTCAGTTCTGTTCTAGTGTTTTCGTCCAAAAAGTCAGATATTTTATTAAAATTGGCATTGGCATATACATTGATGATAGTATACATGTAATCATTTTTTGATTGAAAAAATCAACTGAATTAAATTAATAGAAAAGTAAAATCAAATAAATAACATGGGTAAAATTATTGGAATAGATTTAGGAACGACCAATTCTTGTGTTGCTGTAATGGAAGGAAACGAACCAGTCGTTATTCCAAATGACGAAGGTAAAAGAACAACACCTTCCGTTATTGCATTCTTAGATAATGGTGAACGAAAAATTGGTGATCCTGCAAAACGTCAGGCGATTACCAATCCGACACGTACAATTTCATCTATCAAGCGTTTCATGGGAACACGCTATAGTGAAATGGTAGAAGAAGCAGGTCAGATGGCCTACAAAGTAGTAAAAGGAGACAACGATACGTCAAGAGTTGAAATTGATGGTCGTAAGTATTCTCCACAAGAAATCTCTGCAATGGTCTTGCAGAAGATGAAAAAGGTAGCAGAAGACTACCTAGGTACAGACGTAACCGAAGCAGTTGTAACCGTACCAGCATATTTTAACGATTCACAGCGTCAAGCAACCAAAGAAGCAGGTGAAGTGGCTGGTTTGGATGTAAAGCGTATCATCAATGAGCCGACTGCGGCAGCATTGGCGTATGGTATGGACAAGCGAGATAAAGATATGACCATTGCCGTTTATGATTTAGGTGGTGGTACATTTGATATTTCTATCTTGGACTTAGGTGATGGTGTTTTTGAAGTAAAATCAACCAACGGAGATACGCACTTAGGTGGTGACGATTTTGATAGAATCATTATCGACTATTTAGCAGAAACATTCAAGAAGCAAGAAAATATGGATTTGCGTAAAGATCCTATGGCATTGCAACGTTTGAAAGATGCTGCTGAAAAAGCAAAAATCGAATTATCATCAACTACAGAAACAGAGGTCAACTTACCTTATGTAACAGCGGTTGATGGTGTACCAAAACACTTAGTAGTGAAACTAAGCCGCTCTAAATTTGAGCAATTGGCAGACGATTTAGTACAGCGTACCTTAAAGCCTTGTCAAGAAGCATTGAAAGATGCAGGTTTGCAAAAAGGTGATATTGACGAGATCATTCTAGTAGGTGGTTCAACTCGTATCCCTCGAATCCAACAAGCAGTAGAAGAGTTTTTCGGTAAAAAACCAAACAAAGGGGTAAATCCTGATGAAGTGGTAGCAATCGGAGCTTCTATTCAAGGTGGTGTATTGAGTGGTGATGTACAAGATGTCCTTTTATTGGATGTAACACCATTATCAATGGGTATCGAAACGATGGGTGGTGTATATGATGTAGTCATTGAGGCGAACTCAACCATTCCTACGAAGAAATCAAAAGTATACTCAACGGCATCGGACAATCAACCATCGGTAGAGATTCACGTCTTACAAGGGGAGCGTCCAATGGCACGAGATAACCGTCCAATCGGTCGATTCGTACTGTCGGATATTCCACCAGCACCAAGAGGTGTACCTCAAATTGAAGTAACATTCGATATGGATGCTAACGGTATTTTGAGTGTATCTGCTCAGGATAAAGGAACAGGTAAGCAACAATCTATCCGTATCGAAGCATCAACAGGTTTGTCGAAAGAAGAAATCGCTCGTATGAAGGCAGAAGCAGAAGCGAATGCAGAAAGCGATAAAGCGGAAAGAGAGAAAATTGACAAAATGAATGCTGCGGAGCAATTAATGTTCCAAACAGAAAAGCAGTTGAAGGAATTTGGCGATAAAGTACCAGCGGATAAAAAAGGTGCGATTGAAGATGCAGCAGCAGAGTTGAAAACAGCACATGAAGCAGGTGACGTAGACGCAGTAGATGCTGCAACGGCTAAGCTAAATGCCGCATGGCAAGCAGCTAGTCAAGATATGTACCAAGGTGGTCAACCTGATCCAAATGCAGGTGCAGGCGGAGCAGAAAACACTGCTGATGCAGGTGCAGATAACGCAACTACTGAAGATGCAGAAGTAGAAGACGCTGAATTTGAAGAAGTAGACGAAAAATAATAGAGTTGATAACAACTCTTTCATGAGATTATAATAATAGCCGCCTTTCCAATTGATTTTGGGAAGGCGGTTTTTTTTTTGTATTTTAATCGCTTTAAAATGTATTAAAAGATTGCAACACCCAAAACTCGCCTTAAAAATCATCCAACTCCAAGAAGCGGATTTCCAGCTTCGAGATCGACTCATTCAAAGAAATGAACTAGAGAAAGGTTACCACAAAGAAATGGAACAACTGCATAACCAAAACGCAGCTATTTTAGATCAAATCATAGACGATATAGGGTATCCGACGATAGATAAAGTTGGAAAAGCAGCAAACGAAGCAGCTTGGCTAGTCATTCAACATTCCATTGCACAACCTGATTTTATGAGAAAGTGTGCGAAATTACTAGCAGCAGCAGTTGAAAATGGTCAAGCTAACCCTGTAAATTTAGCCTACTTAACTGACCGAATAGCTATATTTGAAAACCGATTACAACAATACGGTACGCAATTTGATTGGGATGAAAACGGAATTTTGAGTCCACAAAAATACGATGACTTAATAAAAGTCAATCAAAGAAGAAAAATTATTGGACTGAATACAATTGAGGAACAAACGAAAATAATGAGAGCTAGAGCAAAAAAAGAACACCAAACTCCACCGACGGATTTTAAAAACAGACAGGATGAAATTGAACAATGGAAGTGTCAAATAGGTTGGATAAATTAAATATCAGTATTGTCAGGGTATTTGAAATACTTGTTTTTAGTAATAAATTTTTTACATTCGAGACTTTTTAATTATAATACAGTCCTAAATAATAGAAGGGTATTTTATATACCTATAAATAGAATTATTAACACTCAAAAAAAACCATCGACATGGATATCATGGATTTAATTAAAGGTCAACTGACCGAAACAGTAATGAGCCAAATCACACAACAAATTGGCGCATCGAATACGCAACAAACAGCTAATGCCACGGGTAGCATTTTAGATGTTTTGGTAGGGCAGTTGGCTAAAAATGCGCAAACACAAGACGGTTCTAGTGCTTTAGCAAATGCCTTAGAAAAAGATCGTCACGAAAATGTGATGGATAATTTATCTGACTTTTTAGGAGGTAGTTTACAGCAGCAAGCACCACGTGCTTCACGTGCGGCAAATGGAAGTGGTATCTTGAAACACATTTTAGGTGATAAAATGGGTGGTGTAGCAGATATGATTAGTAATGTAAGTGGTCTAAATACTCAACAATCAGGTGGTTTGATGGAAATCTTAGCTCCGATAGTGATGGGTTCTTTGGGTAAGGCAAAGCAAACCAACAATCTGGATGCTGGTGGTTTGTCTGACTTATTAGGTGGAATTTTAAATAACCAACGTCAACAAAGAAGACAAAGTTCAGGAAATCCAACGATGGATATGTTATCTAACTTCTTAGACAAAGATGGTGACGGTAGTATCGTTGATGATGTCGCAGGAATGTTAGGCAATTTCTTGCGTAAGAAATAATTGATTTTTGTGGGTGTTCGGCTTTAGTTCGGACGCCCACTTACCTTTTATAGTAACCTCGTTTTTTTAAGCATAACCTTCCGCTTGCAACTGAAATAACTCAGCATACTTTCCATCTTTTGCTAGCAACTCTTCATGTGTTCCGAGTTCTAGTTTTGTACCATTTTCTAAAAATAAAATCCGATCCGCCATTCGAACCGTAGAAAAACGATGCGAAATTAAGACAGCAGATTTTCCTTCAATTAATTCCGAAAAACGCTCAAACACTTCATGTTCTGCCCGAGCATCCAAAGCCGAGGTTGGTTCATCTAAAATCAATAATTGTGCATCTCGCATATAAGCTCTGGCGAGTGCAATTTTCTGCCATTGACCACCCGATAAATCTACTCCATCTGCAAAGCGTTTGCCCAAAACTTGCTCATATTGATTCGGTAATGGATCAATAACTGTATCTGCCAAACTCTTTTGAGCAGCATCTTTAATCACAGGAATATCACTCAATTGTCCAATACGCCCAACGGCAATATTTTCCGATGCTTTCATTTGAAAACGAATGTAATCTTGAAAAATAATACCTGTTGCTTCACGCAAATCTTTTAAACTATATTCCCGAATATCAACTCCATCTAGAAGAATACGTCCCTCCGTTGGTTCATACAATCGAGCTAATAACTTAACCAAAGTCGTTTTTCCAGCACCATTTTCGCCTACCAAAGCCAGTTTTTCACCCGCTTTTAAGTGAAACGATAAATTTCGAATCGCCCAGCGTTCACTGTTGATATATTTAAAACTCACATTCTCAAACGTAAACCCTTCTTTTATTTTTTTAGGAAAAGGAACAACTTGTGGACGTTCTTTGATGAGTGGCTCTATCGCTAAAAAATCAAATAAATCTTGTAAATAGAGCGATCCTTCCGCAATTTTAGAAAAGCGATTCATGATACTTTGCATCATATTCCGCATTCGATTAAAAGAACCTGATAAAAAGGTCAGCATACCCACGGTAATCAAACCAGCTACCGTTTGAGAAATAATGAACAAATAGGCGCCGTAGTAAGAAATTGTACCAACAAGCGATAGAGCTGAACCCCACCAAGCTCGACGAACGGCTATCTTTTTATTTTCTTCATAATATTTATCCGAAATGACCTTAAAACGTTCTGATAAAAAGCCAGCCAAATTAAAAATTTTGACCTCTTTTGCTGTTTCATCACTTGCCCCAATATATCGAAGATAGTCCAATTCCCGTCGTTCAGGCGTCCAACTTCTCGTCAAAGAATAGGTTTGATGATTGAATCGAACTTCTCCCATAAATGATGGAATAATGGCAAAGAATAGAATCACAATCAACCACGGACTAAAAAATAATAATCCCGCTCCCAATGAAATCACCGTTATAATATCTTGAAATTGACTTAATGTTTGCGACATTAAAACCGTTCTGCTAGTTGTTTGTCGCCTTGCACGTTCTAATTTATCATAAAAATTAGGATCTTCAAATTGATACAAATCCAATCGTGCAGCATGTTGAATGAGTTGAACCGACGTTTTATTAGAAAATAGATCACCCAACAAACTATCCATTAACGTAATCATACGGTTAGAAAGGTCAGACAACGCTGCCAGAAAAAGTTCTAAACCCAGCATAATCCATAAATAGGTCATGTCCTTGTCCGTCGCATCTATCAATCGAATCACTTCATCAATTATTTCTTTTCCAATGTATAAAACCGCTAGCGGAATGATAGATTTGATGAGTCGAAGTAGGATATTTCCAATGGTGAGCCATTTATTTGTCTCCCAAATCATACCAAAAAATCGAGGTAAATTTTGAAGTGCTAAAAACTGGTCTTTTAATCCTTTATCTTTATCCATTTATTTCGTTAAAGTCGTTTTGTAAATAAAAACAAAAAACAGATATTCTAAATTATTTATATTTTGAATAAAAATGCTCGTTCTTTGGCTCTTTCTATAACAATCAAACCCAAAATTGGTTACATCTTCTATGAAATCTGATATAATTGAAGAATTGCAGCAGGTCAATAAATTGCTACAATTAGAAAAAAAGGCAGAACTCGACCAGTTTATCAATATGGTCAAGAAACTACCGTTGACTGAACGTAAGAAAAAGGGATTGACTTGGTATCCGTTAGACTTGGCACAGTCGGGTTTTACTTATGGAGATCGTGCCTTTATCACCGTTAGGCGAACGTTGGATAAAAATCCTCACCAGTTCCGAGCAGGGAAAATGGTGCGTATTTATAGTATGTTAGATGGAGAAAGTCAGCGAGAAAAATTGGGAACAGTTCAATTTGTGGATCGGCAGAAAATGAAAATTATCCTTAATTCTAAAGACATTCCAGATTGGATAAGAAAAGGAGGACTTGCTATTGATCTAGCTTTCGATGAACGTAGTTTTCAGGAAATGGAAAAGGCGATGAATAAAGTCATCAATGCCAATGGGGATCGTTTAGCTGAATTGCGATCTATTTTATTGGGTAAAGAAATGCCCTCTTTTCGTCTAGTGAATCATCCAATTGAATTTACAAACCTCAATCCTTCACAAAATAAAGCTGTTCAGCAGGTCGTAGCTTCCGAAAATGTAACCATTATTCATGGGCCACCAGGTACGGGTAAAACCACCACTCTGACCTATGCCATCAAATTACTATCTCAACAAGAAGCCTGTGTTTTAGTAACCGCACCCAGTAATACTGCCGTTGATTTATTGACAGAACGCCTAGCAGCAATGGATTTGACCGTGGTTCGAGTGGGGAATATTTCCAGAGTAGATGAGTCGATTATGCGACATACATTAGATGCTCGTTTGGCTGCACATCCCGATAGTAAAACCATCAAAAAAGTAAAGATACAAGCAGCAGAAGCTCGACGAAATGCCCAAAAATATAAACGTAATTTTGGACAACGAGAACGGGGTAAACGAAGTGAATATTGGCGTGAAGCAAAAGAATTATCAGCCTGGGCGAACCAATTAGAAGAACGATTGATCGAACAGGTGTTACACTCAGCACATGTTATTACTTGTACACTAGTAGGGTCGAGTAACAGAGTTTTAGATCGAATGGCATTTAGGACAGTAGTGATTGATGAAGCAGCTCAAGGACTTGAACCAGCCACTTGGATTCCGATAAGCCGTGCTTCAAAAGTGGTGCTCACAGGTGATCCGTATCAGTTGCCACCAACTGTTAAAAATCGAGATGCCCAGCGAAAAGGTTTTCAAACAACGCTATTAGAAAAATGTTTGGAGCGATACGACCAAGTCAACCTGCTCAACACCCAATATCGAATGCACCAAACGATCATGGGTTTTTCGAATCAACGTTTTTACAACAATCAACTTAAAGCAGACGCGAGCGTTGCTACTGAACGCTTATTGTTTGATGAAAACACCCCAATTGTTTATATTGATACCGCAGGATGTGGTTTTGATGAAAAAGTAAATCCACAATACAAAAGCCGTTACAGTCCCGATGAGTATAATATCTTACGAGAACATTTATACAAAGTCATGGCACAATATGGTGATATTCCATTGCCCACAATTGCTATTATTTCCCCTTATCGGGAACAAGTGGTATATATCCAAGACCAAATTAAAGAAGACCCAGATTTAGCAGAATTACCAATCACAGTAGATACAATTGATGGATTTCAAGGTCAAGAACGAGAACTCATTTACATTTCTCTCGTTCGATCTAATAGTAAAATGGAAATCGGTTTCCTAAAAGATTACCGTCGAATGAATGTGGCGATGACCCGTGCTAAGAAAAAATTAGTTGTTATCGGAGATAGTGCGACCATCGGAAATGATCCGTTTTATAGTGATTTTTTAGAATATTGTGAACAACATGGAACTTATCAAAGTGCGTGGGAGTATATGCAGTAGAGGAGAGGTGAGAGCACGACGCTATGCTTGTTTAGAGAGTTGAGAACGCTTCGCTGCAAGAGCACTTCGCCTGTGGCTGCGTTTTGAGATCGCTTCGCTGTAAGAGTAAAGATCGTTGCGCTGTGCTTACTTGGAGAGTTGAGAACGCTTCGCTTTGAGAGCATTTCGCCTGTGGCTACATTTTTAGAGTGCTTCGCTTAGAGAGGCAAGGGGCAGGGGCATTTCGCTGACGCTGCATTTGGGGAGCGCTTCGCTGTAAGATTTGAAAGGTGAACTCTGTGAGTCTCTGTGTTTTCTCTGTTGAACCCCGCCTGCGTCGGCAGGTCTGTGGTAAAAAAATAAATCGCTTTACACAAAACCAACGTGCGCACACAAACACTTGCGTACATGAACACATAACAAACCAACGTGTGTACACGACCACTTGCCTGCGGCAAGCAGGCGTGAACACGTGAATACGATAAAACATGAAAATATTAGTAATTGGTGGTGGAAATATGGGACTGACCTATGCACAAAGTTTCTTGCGTTCTAAGATAACGGTCAAAGAGGATATGATGATCTTGGAAAAATCGCCGAAGAAAGCAGAAGAATTATCCAAAAAAGATATTGGAACCGTTTATGGTGAACCCGATGATTGTATCAACAAGGCGGACATTATTATTTTGGCGGTCAAGCCGCAAGATATAGATGCACTGTTTGCAAGCATTCGTCCGTTCGTTGATCCGCAACAAGTGTATTTATCCATCATGGCAGGTGTAAAAATAGAAACAATAGCTAATGGACTAGGTGCAAAAAAAGTCATTCGAGCGATGCCTAACCTACCTGCTCAAATTGGAATGGGCATGACGGCCTTTACTTCGTCTGATGAAGTCACTCGCATTGAACTCGTGATGGTACAAAATCTTGTTAATACAACAGGAAAAACCATTTATGTAGAACAAGAACATGCGATTGATGCAGCTACGGCTATTTCTGGTTCGGGGCCTGCTTATGTATTTTATTTTATGGATGCGATGATAAAAGCTGCTCGTGATATGGGATTTTCTAATTCCGAAGCGGAGTTGTTGGTGAGTCAAACCTTCAAAGGTGCGGTCGATTTATACAACAAAAATAACTTCTCTTGTGAAGAATGGATTCAAAAAGTAGCTTCTAAGGGCGGAACAACCGAAGCTGCGCTCAAATCTTATATCAACAATAAAGTTCACGAAGACATCAAAGCAGGTGCGGATGCTGCTTTAGCTAGAGCGGTGGAGTTGGGCAGGGGGTAGATATTGAACAGATACTGTGAATTTCTGTTACCCTTTTATGAAGATACTACTAACAGGCGCAACAGGTTATATCGGAAAACGATTATTAGTAGTTTTAGCAGAAGCTGGACACCATGTTGTTTGCTCTGTTAGAGACCCCAAACGATTCACGCCACCAAAATCTCTAAGTGCGAATATTGAAGTCATTCAAAATGATTTATTAGATAAAGCGTCGCTTTCTACCATCCCAAAAGATATTGACGCTGCTTATTATCTAGTGCATTCCATGTCGTCGTCCGATAATTATGCAGAATTAGAACAAAAATCGGCTATCAATTTTAGAGAAGCCCTGCGAGATACTGCTGTTCAACAGGTCATTTATTTGAGTGGAATTGTCAACGAATCTGCTTTATCCAAACATCTGGCTTCCCGTAAAAAAGTGGAAGATGAGTTGGGAAAAGGGAATTATCATTTAACTACTTTACGAGCAGGAATTATCATTGGATCAGGAAGTGCTTCTTTTGAAATTATTCGTGATTTAGTCGAGAAACTACCCATTATGATTGCTCCAAAATGGCTGCTCACCAGATGCCAGCCTATTGGTATTTCGGATGTACTACTATTTCTTTCAAAAACGTTAATGAATCCAAAAACCTACGATCAAGACTTTGATATTGGCGGATCAGATATTTTGACTTACAAGGAAATGTTGTTACAATTTGGTGAAGCCCGAAACCTCAATCGTACTATTTGGATTGCACCTGTCATGACGCCTCGTTTGTCCTCTTATTGGTTATATTTTGTTACTTCTACTTCCTATAAATTAGCTTCTGCTTTAGTCAATAGTATGAAAGTTGAAGTGGTGTGTAGAAACGATGCTATCAATAAAATTTTAGATATTCAACCCATTGGTTACAAAGAAGCCTTGTCAAAGGCGTTTGCAAAAGTCGAAAGTAATGGTATTGTTTCGAGTTGGAAAGATGCTTTAAGTAGTAGTAGCCGCCGTATGAATATTTCAGATTATATCGAAGTGCCTTCCTACGGTTGTTTCGTGGACAAACGTCAGGAGACGTGCGATAATAGAACAGCAAGTATTCAAAAAATATGGGAGATCGGTGGTAAAAATGGCTGGTATGCAGGTAATTGGTTGTGGCGATTACGAGGGTATTTAGATAAGTTGGCAGGTGGAGTTGGTCTCCGACGTGGACGTACCAATGAAGATACGCTCACAGCAGGGGATGCACTTGATTTTTGGCGTGTTTTGTATGCCAACAAAGAAGAAGGACGTTTATTGCTGTTTGCAGAAATGAAATTACCAGGTGAAGCGTGGCTAGAATTTCGTATGAACGACAAAAACACCTTAACTCAAACCGCTACTTTTCGACCCAAAGGATTATTAGGTCGCCTATATTGGTATGCGGTACTCCCTTTTCACGGTCTTATTTTTAGCGGCATGTTGCATAAAATTGCGACAGCAAAGAGGAATACTTTCACACAAGTAGCAAAAGAACCCGTTTAATAGTTAAAGAATTTGTGGGTTTTGATTTATATGTGTAACTTGTAGTTGCTCCCATAAACAAAAACAATGTATAGCCATGAAAAATAGTTTTGTACTTTGCCTATTGTGCATCAGCTCTTTATCTCTGTTTGCCCAAGATTTCAATCCTGTTGGATACTTGTCTATTGGAACGTATGGGAGTCATCAATATTTTATTTCTAATGCGTCTTTAACTTATGAGGAAGCCCAAGTTCGAGCTGCTGATGTTGGCGGATACCTATTGTCTATTGAAACTATTTTGGAGCAAACTTATTTGCAAAATAATATTACGGATACTGTTTTTATAGGACTAAACACGGATCAACAAGTGCCTATTTGGGATAATAATGAACCGCTTACGTTTACGAATATTGCAACGACAACAACTGCGGATGCTTATGCTTTCGACCCCGAAACAAAACAGTGGATAGCTGCAAATCCAGCCACTCCAAGTCGTTTTATCATAGAGTATGAGATCACTTATCTCGACGAATGTAGCCAAGCGATTGGTGCAGGTGAGATTTTATGTTCTAATACACTAGACAATGGACAAACGGAATTATATATATTGGATACAGCCTATCAAGTTACTTTATATACACTTGACCACACAGGGGCAGTCCTTTCTGCAACGGATGAAGGGATGTTAGTTCAAGATAGTCTTTTGATGATAGATAACCAGATTATAAAACAACTAGTAGATGGCTCAATCGCTTGGACAAAGTCAATTCCGACAGAAATACTAGAAAATTATCCGTCAATTATTCATGCCACCGAAACTACAACAGGTGATATTTTACTAGCAGCCATAGGAACACAATATGCTGATTATCCTTACCCGACTGATTCAAGTGAGATTGAAATTCTGAAAAGTAAGGATTCTATTATTGTTATCCGAACAGATGCCAATATGAATTTTAAACGGGTCAATACGGTTTATCGTTCTTCTGATTTGAGCTATGGGTTTGATGATGCGCTTGATTATACTAAAATTTATACAATCAAACCTGAACCAAATGATGGGTTTATGATCGCTTATACATGGCATACCCCACCTCAGCATCAGGAAATTAATTATACTGTTTTTTCAAAATATGATAGTTTTGATGAAAGAATTGTCTACGAGAGTAAAGTGGGGCTTAATTTTAAAAACCTATTACTTACGCCTTGTGGTGATTATAAAAGCCAGTCATCTATTGTACTTTCAGGAACAAATGGTACTGGTGAATATTGGTTCTATCCAGATTTAACAGAAAAGAGTTCTTATAAATACTTAAACAGATGGGGCTGGGCTGCCAATGACTGGATTGAGAGAAGTTATGAATCATCTGAAGATTCAATAGGATTGAGTTATTATTTAAGTGGATTTCAACCACACCCGACTATCGGAATATCTATTCCCCCAAAAAGCTATTCTATGTTTTATGTTCCGTTTTCTTATGCTGTTCGCACAGGAATGGAACGAGCGTTAATCTTTTATCATGAAAATGGAATAATTCATGCTTTTGATACTGCCTGTCTAGATGCGGATAGTTGTGATATTGAAAGTACGATTGAGAATATTCAGTGTAACGATAATGGAACGTCTCATACAAGAAAAGACGATTTTCTAACAGCAGATATACTAGTTACAGGTACTGGAGATACATGGAGGGCTTATGTGGATGGCGAGTACGAACTGGGTTATCGAGGTTTTATGAATGTACCAACTACGATAAAAGTTGATAGCAGAAATGTTGATTTAATTGTTCGACATTCCACAGATATTGACTGTGAGAACTTGTTGGAAGATATTTATGTAGAACCTTGTTCGAATGAACTGCCTGATTTTACACCGTTGAATCTTGAAACACAACAAAGAAGTATATTTTCTGAACAGGATACTCTTTTCTTTTCTTATAATATATCAAATGAAAGCATCTTCGAGCCGACGGATACAATTATAGAAGTCACGTATGGTTTATCAAGGGATGTGCCGTACGTCAATGGATACGTCAATAGCGTGCGTAAAAAGATTGAGATTAAAAATATGCCAGTTGGTGAACCACTACATATCGAAGATTTTATAGTAGTGGATCAGTATGTTTATGAGTCAAAACCATACTATCTGTTGGTTCATTTAGATCCCTCAAATCGCATGGAACAATTAAATATTAGCCCTAAAATTATTTATGACTCTTTGATCGTGACCTTATTTAGTTCAGATTATTTATATGCTGATCTAGTTCCAGAAAATTTAGATATTCCCATCAAGCAAGTCAACCAAGGGAAATCGCTTTCTTTGTCTTATCAAATTAGAAATATCGGTCTAGGTGATATAGAAACACCTGTATCTTCATCCATTTTTATCTCTAGAAACAATAAAATTGATTCAACCGATATACGTATTAATGGTATAGTGTTTGATCATATTTTCCCTGATGTAACACCTAACATTTTGACTCAGCAAATTGATATTCCCGAAGATTTATCAATAGGTACTTATTATGCTATTATAGTTGCAGATGCTAATAATGAACAAGTAGAATTTGACGAACAAAATAATATTATACAGAAGACATTTACAGTAATCGACAAAGACATCATTATCGCTAGCCCAGATGCTCCAATAATATTGGACTCCT
>JAHDFQ010000121.1:12639-14825 GCA_020628085.1 Saprospiraceae bacterium | reverse complement strand
ATACCATTGATTTTAATAAAATAAACACCATTAATGAACTGGCTCACATCTATTTCAAAACCACTGTCTTGTTCTAATAATAACTGTCCTTTGGTATCAAATACTTGAATATCAATAGGTTCTATGGTATTAGAATCAATAAATAAAGTCGTTGAAACAGGATTGGGATAAATCGTAAATGCTGAAGTTTGAATATTTTGAACACTACTTAAAATGTCATTATTCATATTAAAAGTAGGACTATCATCAAAACCAAAATCGCCAGTTCCGTTGGGTTGCCTAGCGTAGCTAATATCTGTCTGTTGTTCTGGAAAAGTCAAGCTATCCATGACCGCATGGTGATTACTTTTTTGGTCAAATAAACCCAAAAACTCACCACCTTTATTTAGTTTGAAATTAGCATGATGACTCCCTTGATCGGTATCGTCGTCTGCCCAAATAATGAAATATTCGCCAGGATACAACGTTTCGTTAGGAAGTCGCCATTTGGTTGGATTTTCAGAGTTATCGGACAAATAAAAATCAGATAATTCCAAAGGCGCATCATCAGCATTATACAGTTCAATCCAATCTTCAAATTCACCTGCATTATCACTCGCTCCAGTATCATTACTAGCTAAAAGTTCATTTATGACCAATTGAGGTGTAGCATGATAACCGAGCAATAATGTAGCATCTTGACACATCGGATAATCTCGATTTTGACCTATATTATCTGTCACCTCAACATAGTAGGTGAGGACATCAATTTCGTCTGTTGTAAAACTAAATTGTGCCGTATTATCCACAACGTTTAATGATTCGCTTTGCCAATCTTGTTCACCCATTTTATAATGAAAAACAGCCGTTTCAATCACTTGATCGTCCAATAATTTTAAATCAAAAATGACTTCATTTGGTGACCAATCCACTTCAATATGCTGAACAACGGGAATTATATCAGGTGTGTCGAGTTGTTCTATTGCCGAAGAAGCACGAGCCGCCATATAATCCGTTAATCCATATTTGACATGATCGCCGAGACTTTCGTCGAAAGACTGAAACCAATTAGTCGCATTCCATCCGTAATCCAATGCAGCATAAGTGTCTATGTTACGGAAAGAAGCTAGTAGATTCTTCTTTTCGCTTAAATAAGGTTGGATGACTTCACTGTTGAAATGGTTTTCAATAATAGTTCGCATATAATAACTAAACCGATCCTGATATTCAGGAACAGCCATTATTTTTTCAAAAATAGGACGATAATCTCCCGAATAACTCGACCAGTTATATATATCTGTATTCGCCCAGTCGATTCCAAACCAATCAATACCTAAGGTATTATCCAAATCATAAGGCAAATAAACAAAGCGGTCAGAACAAGGGTCGTGGTATAAATAAAAGTTATTTTTATTGACAATGGGCCCATCCCAATTTCCCGTTAAAATATCCAGAGCTATTATTTTTAGATAGGAATCCACATCAAAAATCCGTTCGAGTTCACATTGAAAAACAGAACCTACCCAAAAATTAAGCACCTCAATAAAATGCGCTAAATCGCTGTAATCGTTCGTCTCTAAATTTGTTTTTAATTGGTAAGCTTGCCGTCCCCAAGACTCTGCCTCTTTATACAAATTGGGGTCATCACCTCGATAATGTAAATCGGCAGGCCAAAGACATTTATATAAATTCCCAGAATTATCAGGTAGGCGTTTGTCTATAAATTCTTCATCAATATGCTCCACATTCAAGTATAAACCTTTGTACTCGCCGTTGATGTAGAAAGCAACGTGGTTACTACGAGATGCAGGTACTTCTGCCCAATTATACATATCCCAACATAGTTTTGAACGCATAATGGATGGATCATTCGCTTCACCATTCAGATTCATTTTTTCAATTCCATCAAATCGCTGTCCTCTCACAAAGCTATTAAACGAAACCTTAAATGATTTTTTAGCAGCTGCTCTTGAGGTATTTCCACGCAGACGGAATCCTACATGTTGAACGGTATCTACCATGTTGTTTTTTGTGAAAACAAAAGTAGCAGGATACTCGTGATTGCTATTTAAATTATTTTCATCCAGTATTCGATCTAAGGAATCAGGAGCAATAAGAATATCTACTCTTGGAACAACACTATCATCAAAAACATATCCTTTTTCGGGAGTAGTGTATTGTGCATTTAACATAAATGATCCAAAAAA
>JAHDFQ010000121.1:0-12539 GCA_020628085.1 Saprospiraceae bacterium | reverse complement strand
TCTTTTTCATCAAACATCGCATTAACTGTTCGCCATGCCTCTTGTTCTATTTCTATCTGTTTTCGAGATTCGGGATCTGTCCCCGTATGATGCAGTATGTCCGTTATAATTTGAACATCTTCTTCGTCTATTTGGTATTTATACTCTTTTATAACTTCACTAGAATCTAGAAAATGCTGTTGTTCAAAAACACTCAATAACTTATCTAGTTTAGTTTGGTATCTACCCTCAATTCTTTGGACTTGCACAACAAAACTATCATGTGTTAATCTTTCTACAAAAGCACTTCTTTCGGTTATATATTCATTGTTGATCAGATCTTTATACTGACGTTCTACATGAAAGCAAGCACTTACGATTTCAGGGATTTTGAAGCCTAAAATATAAATAGTTGTAATGGGGAGAATTTTTCTTCTACCATTAATTTGATCTTCTTTTTTGTATTGTTCTGCTAAGTAATTTCTAAACCGCATTAAGTCAATCTGATTCTTAGCTTTTTGGATTTCAATTAAGATTTTTTTAGTTTCTCCATTGTCTAATTTTATAACGGCAATGAAATCAAGGCGGAAAACGGCTAAACCTGCTAATCTATCCGTATAGGTAAATTCTTGTGGCTGCACTTCCAAACTCTCCACCACTTGACTAAGCAAAGTGCTAATGAAAAACTTAGCCACTCTTTCATTTTCCATTAGACGTTTGAATACGACGTCATATATTGGATTTGCGATTATCATAGTTCAATTTTACACTAATTTACGATTTTTGATACAGTTTTGTATTCAACTTTGCTCAAAATGCTTACTAAAGATAAAACGAAGACAAACATTAACGGTTGAATAAATACAAAGTAATTCTTAAAAATGGTCTTTTGAACTGTATTTAACGTTTAACACAGACAAAATAAATTAAATTTTACGTAATTTGTTATTTCAAAAAATTAATCAAATGAGAATTTTACTGTTATACATATTATTAGTTCCAGTTTATATACAGGCACAAGTAGTTTGGACAGAACCTGCTTTTCCAACGCAATTCGATGATGTCATTGTTTATTTTGATGCAAGCGAAGGCAACGCTGCTTTGGCAGATTTTACAGGAGACGTTTATGCACACACAGGTGTCATCACTAGCCAAAGTACCGCACCTAATGACTGGAAATATGTGCAAGGAACATGGGGAACACCCGACTCTAAAGTGTTGATGAATAGCGAGGGAAACAGTGTCTATTCTCTTTCTTATAATATCGAAGATTTTTACAGTATTCCAACAGGAGAACTCGTTGAACAGCTAGCTTTTGTTTTTAGAAATGCCGATGGTTCTATTGTAGGACGAGCCACTGATGGAGGTGATATTTTTACGGATGTTTATCCACCGAATGATGGTTTATTGCTCAATTTAATCGCACCGAAAAATGATAATTCCATTATATATTTGACAGATAGTTTACTCGTAAATCTCCAGATCAATCAAAGTGCAGAAGTAGTGGTAACGGATAATGAAACCCTTGTTTTTGCTGAAAATACATCTGAAGTCAACTTTTATATTAAACCGACTACCTTAGGAACACACCAAATCGACATTACCGTTTCTGACGGAACGATTACTCAGGAAATCAGTCGAACGTATTTTGTGTTGGACGATAATGAAACCCTACAAAATCCACCAACAGGAACGAAATCTGGCTTAAATTATGAAGAGGATAGCTATGTTTTTAGTCTAGTTGCACCTGATAAAAGACATGCTTTTTTCCTTTGTCCTGCCAATGATTATGAGGTTGACATTGATTACCGAATGAACAAATCGGAGGACGGAACGACTTTTTGGATAGAACTACCAAAATCACTATTCAACGACGATCAAACCACCTATCAATACTTTATTGATGGAGCTATAAAAATTGCCGATCCCTACGCAGAAATTGTACTTGACCCCTCCAATGATGAGTGGATTCCAGAAGACGTAAAAGCCACGCTGCCGCCTTATCCAACAGGACAAACAACAGGGATCGTCACTGCTTTTGATAAAGAAAAAACAGCTTATGATTGGCAAGTTTCTAACTTCGAAAAACCTGCTAAAACAGACCTGATTATCTATGAAATTTTGATGCGAGATTTTTTAGAAGATCATAATTATAAATCATTGTTAGATACACTTGATTATTTAGAACGATTAGGAGTAAATGCCATACAATTAATGCCCATTCAAGAATTTGAGGGAAACAATAGCTGGGGATATAATCCTAGTTTTCATCAAGCAGTAGATAAATACTACGGTTCTCGTGACCAACTAAAAGCCGTAATTGATGAGGCGCACCAACGTGGAATGGCTGTTATTTTGGATGTTGTATTCAATCATGCTTTTTCCCAAAGTCCATTGTGTCAGTTGTACTGGGATAGTGCCAATTTCCGACCTTCACCCGATAATCCGTGGCTTAACGTAACGGCTCGCCATCCATTTAATGTTGGTTATGATTTTAACCATGAAAGTATTCTGACTAAAAATTGGGTGAAACAGGTGTTAGAATATTGGATAGAAGAATTTAAATTTGATGGATTTCGTTTCGACTTATCTAAAGGATTTACACAGAAAAATTCAGGAAACAACTCTGATTTGATGTCGCAGTACGATGCCAGTAGAATTGCCATTTTAAAGGATTATGCGGATTATATTTGGAGTTTGGATGCTACTTCTTATGTTATTTTAGAACATTTTGCCTACAATAATGAAGAAAAAGAATTGGCCAATTATGGCATGATGTTATGGGGAAATATGACGCACGATTATGCAGAAGCAGCTATGGGATATTCCTCGACATTAGGCGGAACAAGCTATGCTGCACGAGGGTGGGATGATCCGCATTTGATTGCTTATATGGAGAGCCACGATGAAGAACGAATGAGCTTTAAAACGAAAACGTTTGGAAACAGTTTTGAAGATTATAGTACTCGAGATTTAGCCACAAGTGTTGATCGAGTAGCAGGAGCAACAGCTATTTTTATGACTATTCCTGGACCCAAAATGGTTTGGCAGTTTGGTGAATTGGGTTACGATTTTTCGATTAATCGTTGTGAAGACGGAACAATTAGTCCCGATTGTAGATTATCCCCAAAACCTATTCGTTGGGATTATTTAACCGACGAAAATAGACAAGAGTTATTAAATAGAACGGCTGCAATGAATCACTTGAAAACGACCTATCCGACTTTTGCTACTACCGATTTTGAGTTAGTGGATAATGCTTTCAACAGTAAAGTGTACTTGAATCATCCAGACATGGATGTCGTCACTTTAGCTAGTTTTAGCTTGACTCGTAAAATGATAAATCCAGTTTTTCCATATGCAGGGACGTGGTATGATTATATGACGGGAAATGTACTGGAAGTTAATGATACAGAGGCAGAATTATCTTTTGCGCCAGGTGAATATCGAATATATACCTCTAAACCCATTGAACCACCAACGGGTTATTTTGAAGCCTTTCCATCAGAGGAAACGGATGCTGATATTCCGAATATGACCTTATTTCCGAACCCTGTCGAACATGGTCAATCGGTACAGATTTTATTCGATGAAAATGTAGATGTTTCCACCCTTCGATTTATAGATATGTTGGGAATTGAATATCCGATTTCTGTTACAGCAAACAACAGGCTCATTGAATTTATCGTACCAGCAGTAGCCGAAGGCGTTTATTGGATTACAGCGGAAACCGATGACGATTGTTTTACACAGAAGATTATGGTGCATTAGACATAATTCTGAGGCTTTTTCAATGGGTCATGACCCATTGGGTTTGTAAATTCACATATAACTTTTGTCAGAATATTCACTATTAAATATACATGAATCTCTGCTAAACTCTGTGTATTACTCTGTTTAACTCTGTGGTAAAAAATACTACTCTACCTTCAAAATCAACGCCCCATGAACAGGCAATTGAATCTGTCCACTAGAAAAATCATACTTTTTCCCAGACAAAACATCCGTTCCGTTTTCACTAGGTGATAGTAACTCCGAAAACCGATCTAATTTCAAATTATAGTCTGATTTATTTTTATTTAGAATGACCATATATTTATGACTTTTATCATATCTGAAATAAACATAAACACCATCTTTAGGAATAAAATGAGTAAGTTTACCATCGTGTATGGTAGGCGTGTCGTTACGCCAGCGCATTAAATCTTTCAGGAATTGCTGCCCATCTTTTTGTTGATCTGTCAATCCTTTTCCACTGGCTGCTTCAATCGCATCGCCCTTCCATCCACCAGGAAAATCACTACGAATAATACCATGATCGTCTGTATCAGGGTTGGTCATCAAAATTTCTGTTCCATAATACAATTGCGGAATACCACGAGTAGTTAAGAAAAAAGTCAATGCCAATTTAAAATCAGCATAGTTTTCATTCAACTGGGTAAAAATGCGGCTCATATCATGATTATCAGGAAATACGACCAAATTATAAGGATCAGCATAGAGAAAATCTTGCGCTAGCATTTCGTATAATTTTATCCAACCTGTCCCAAAACTCTCTTCCTCTGTCAATGCCTTAACCAACGCATTTTGAACTGGAAAATCCATTAAACTCGGTAAAGCAGAGGTATAACCATTTCGATTTTGTTTGCCCGCTTGCCAGTACGATACTGTCGATGGAATCAAGTACCATTCTTCTCCAACCACATTAAAATTAGGATATTCAGTCATGACTCGCTCCGTCCATTCCGTCATGTAGTCCATATCAGGATACGGATATGTATCCATCCGAATACCTGCCAACCCCAGATATTCAATCCACCAAATGGCATTTTGTGTTAGGTAATTTGCCATCAACGGATTACGTTGATTGAGATCGGGCATGGTAGGGACAAACCAACCATCTGCAAATACTTTTTTATCTAAAGTAGCAGCATACGGGTCTTGTAAAAGCGATTTTCGATGATTGGTCTCCGTATATGAATCCCACTGATTGATCCAGTTGTCCATCGGTAAATCATCCATCCACCAATGAAACGATCCACAATGATTGACAATCATATCCATAATCAGTTTGATGCCTTTTTTGTCCGCTTCTTCTGCTAATTTTTGGTACATTTCATTGCTCCCAAAACGAGGATCAACCTTATAAAAATCGGTAGTGGAGTAGCCATGATAGGAATATTTTTCCATATCATTTTCCAATAACGGATTTAGCCATATGGCCGTAAAACCCATGTCTTTTATATAATCCAAGTTATCAATAATGCCTTGAATATCGCCTCCATGTCGACCACCTTTAAATGCTCGATCTTTTCCTTCCCGCATATCCGCCAATTCGTCATTTTTAGCGTTTCCATTAGCAAATCGGTCAGGTGTAATTAAATATAAAATATCAGATGTATCAAATCCTTTTTGATATGGCGCATTGTCTTTTCGACTATACAAACTGTAGGAATGTCGCTCTACCTCTTCCTCCCTTTGATAGAAAACAATATCAAAAGTTCCTGCCTTGACAGTAGCATCCAAATTCAAATCGATAAATAAATAATTAGGATTTTCTACACGAATAACTTGTTGAATGTCTACACCATCATATTTTATCGCAGGTTTATAATGTCCAATATTTTGCCCGTAAACCATTAATTGCAAATCCTTAGATTCCATATCTACCCACCAATTTGGCGGCTCAATTCGATCTATGTTTTTTTGTGTGAAAGCAGAAAAAATAAATAAAAAACAGAATAATAGAGTAGAAAAATATGGTCTCATTGGAAAAGAATTAGGTTTGATTTTATACGAAGATTAAAGTTTTTTTATAATTTTCAAAAAAATATCGACATGAAAGCATTTTACATTTTTGTATCAACCTTATCAATTGCTCTAATCACCTTAGCTTGCCAAAGTAAAAAAACGATTAATAAACAAGAAACGAATCAACGTTATTTGGAGGCTACTTTTAAAGATTCAGATTTTATTGACAATAAAAAGTATCGGGTGTATCTACCTCCCTCTTACTATGCAGAATCCAATAAAAAGTATCCCGTTTTGTATATGATGGATGGTAACAATCTGTTTGCTAACAGCGAGGCTATGGGCGGGATGTCGTGGAATATTCATGAAGTAATGGATAGTTTAGTGCAAACAAAAACAATTAAAGAATGTATCATCGTTGGAGTTGATCACGCAGGTTCAAAACGATTTGCAGAGTATATGCCTCAGCAGCCTATGGAAGATTTTCTTAAAAAAAATAACGATTTTATCCCTAGATTCATGTCAACTAGAGTGTTTTCTGATGCTTTTCTACAATTTTTGGTAATGGAACTAAAACCATTTATTGACCAGCAATTTAGAACGAAACCAACGGTCAATAATACTTTTATTGGTGGTGCAAGTATGGGTGGGTTGATTTCTATGTATGCTGTTTGTGAATATCCAAAAACCTTCGCTGGGGCTTTATGCTTGTCCACACATTGGTCAGTTTCTTTAGAAGATAGCACACCTGCTGCTGCACAAGCATTGGTCAGCTATATGAAGAGCAACCTTCCTAGCAACAAAAAATGGTATTTCGATTATGGAACAGAAAGTTTAGATCAATATTATGAACCCTATCAAACCCAAGTGGATGCTGTTTTAGAACAAAAAGGATATACTAAAGGAGAAGACTGGATAACTCGAAAATATGAAGGTGCAACGCACAACGAATTGGCGTGGAATCATCGTTTACATATTCCGTTAACCTTCGTTTTAGGAAATTAAGTTCAAGTAACGTATAATCTAATACGCTACACTTTTACGGTATTGACCAGGTGATTTTTTCTTAATAGTTTTAAAAACTCGATTGAAATGACTGATATTTTCAAAACCTGTTTTGTAGGCTATTTCTGATATTTTCCAATCGGTTTCCACTAGATACTGACAAGCTCTTTCTACACGAGCCGTATTTAAATAAGTAATAAAACTACTTCGATTGGATTTTTTAAACCAACGGCAAAAAGCATTAGGCGACATACCACTAAAGGAGGCAATTTGATTCAACGTTAACGGTTTATCCAAATGATTAAGAATATACTGTGTAACCAAAGCCGTTTTATTCTGGAACTTCCCGTGCATTGGATTTTGAGCAAATGAAATACTAGACAAGGTTTGTCTATCGGTGTCAGCATTCATTAAAATTAATATTTCTAATAACTCAATCAGTTGGTGTAGTGGTTTTAGTTGTCCAAATGTTTCAATTTTTTGAATCAAAACAGGACTTGGATTATTGTAAGCAAACCCATGTTGTGCAGCTTCGCAAAAAAGGAGTAGAGGCTTACATTCGGGAAACAATTGGAGTGTTTCTTTTGGAAATTGAAAAACAATAACTTCTTTATAATCGTCAGAACCTTCATTGGCAGAAATACTATCATGTGGTAGATTTTCGCCCAATAATAATAACTCACCTTCTTCAAATGATTGTATCGTATCTCCTACATATCGCAGTCCTTTTCCTTTTTTAACATAGGATATTTCAATCTCTGGATGATGATGCCAATACGTCTTTAACTCATCATTACGGTAGATGAAATATTTAAAGGAAGGAGAGGCAGTTGGGAAGTGGACAGTTTCTAATTGTGGGCGCATACTTTGTGTTTATTACCAAATTTTAACACTTTTTCCATTAAAAGGTAAAATATGCAAATATTTTGATAAAAAAAAGTTAGATGCTCATCTTAATAGATATTAATTTTGTGTATGGAAATTTACTTTTTATTGTGTAAATATGCATTCGTTCAAAATAAAAGTAAGTTTTCCCTCTAGATAATAGTTTTATCTTTTCAATCCGACAACCCAACTTTGAAATAGCTTTATGTCAAGTACATAAGGATGAAAAACTCTTGCATTTACTTATTTTAAATTAATAACAATCATTTTAAAAATGAAAAATAACTGGATTAAATTATTAGGATTACTCCTAGTTTCAGGAGCATTATTTTGGACTTCTTGTGGAAGCGATGACGATCTCGTCATTGACACAGGTAGTGGAACAATCAACGCTTCAAATGGACTTTATTTGACAGTAGCAGGTGAAGACCCATCTACTACAGCACAATTGACATCTGAGAACGTAGAGACAGACGGATTTGCCTCTCAAGAGCGATCAGGCTTTGTTGGTGGATACATGTACTTAGAAGCAGGTGATTACAATGTGGTACAAGTAACAGACAAAGAAATTACTACAACGATTGGTGGAACTTCAGAAACAGTAACAGATGAAGGTTCTAGCTGTGATTTTAATGAATATACCGTTGTTTCAACTGTTGAAGGTGGAGATGCCTTTAATGTAGCTGCAAGTGGTTTATACCGTGTAACTCACGATCAGCAAACGAATGAATTGGTGATGTACCAAATTGATGCGCCAGGTATCATTGGAGCTGCTACACCAGGTGGTTGGGATACTGACACACCTTTAACAGGTAGTGTATCAGCTGATGGCGGTTCTTGGTCGGCATCTGGTATCGTTTTACGTTCAGGTCAGTTTAAGATTCGTATGAACTGTCGATGGAGTATCGATAGAAGAGTTGACTCAAATGCAGGGTTTGATGCAGCTAATGGTTATCAATTGTACACAAACTTTGGTGGATCATCTGATCTGTTGTTGAATGGAAATGATGGAAATAATATTGAATTAACGGAAGATGGTGAATATACTGTAACTGCAAACTGGGATCCTCAGGCAGGATGGACTCTTAATTTAGATCGTACAGGTGATGCACCTGAATTGACATTCAATCCAAATGATTATCAGTTTGGAATTATCGGTGCAGCTACAACTGGTGGTTGGGATTCTGACCAAAACATGTTCCACAAATTTGCAAATGATGTGCATACATGGTATGGTGTAGTTTCTTTGACAGATGGAGAATACAAATTTAGAATAAACGACGCTTGGAACTTTGATTTAGGAGGTTCGATTGATGCTTTGTCTCCTGGAGGAGCAAATCTTGTTTCGCCTGGACCTGGTACTTACTATGTTACGCTTTCAACAGCAGACGAAGGTGCAACTTGGACAGCAACTATGGAACTTGGTGGCTGGGGTATCATTGGTGAAGGTGGACCAACAATGGGTTGGGACAACGATACTCAAATGACTTTACTAAGCATGGAAAATGGTGTAACTACATATACTCTAACGGGAGCATTTACTACAGGAGAGTGGAAAATGCGTGCAGGTAGCCAATGGGATTTAAACTTAGGTGGTGACTTAGGTTTCTTAACTGTTGATGGATCTAACTTGACTATGACAGAAGCAGGAACATACACTGTGAACTTGTCTTTCGATGGTGAGGTATATTCTGCAACAGTTGAATTACAATAAATATTCATACTAAAGTAAAAAAGGTTGACCTTAACATGTTGAGGTCAGCCTTTTTTTTATCAAATTTGGATTAATAAAATAAAGTCTTGTGCTTACAACGGGGTTTTCTCTATCTAGCCATCATATCAAATTGGCAATGATCTTACCCACACTTGACTTTCCAAAAGGTCATTTCATGAAAAATAAATCTACGCTTTTTAGTAAAAGCCAAAACATAATATCTGTATTGGTTTTACAAATATTGATGTTCTTTAGTTTCAATGTAATGGGTCAAGTTACAGGAACAGTTACAGATGCAGAAACAGGTGAACCACTTATTGGAGCAAACATTACTTTTACGAATCAGGAAACCATAGGAACAGTCAGTGATTTTGATGGCACGTATGCCATCAACGCTCAAAAAGGAGACAGTCTTTCTATTTCCTATACAGGATATGCAACGCAAAATATTCTCGTTGGTGATGATACGGTTATTGATATAACTTTATATTCAGGAGAATTCATGGATGAAGTCGTTGTTATTGGTTATGGTGCCGTTCGTAAAGAAGACCTAACAGGTACGGTGACTAAGGTAGATGAAAGTCAGTTCAACAGAGGTGCTATCACATCTCCTGAAAGCCTATTGACTGGTAAAGTAGCAGGATTACAGATTAGTAGCAACGGTGAACCAGGAGGTGCAAATCGGATTCGTCTTCGAGGAGGAACATCCCTTGGAGGTGGTGGAAAAAACGATCCTTTAATTGTTATCGATGGTGTTCCACTAGATATTGATGTTGGAAATTTACAAGGAAATCGAAATCCATTAAACTTCGTCAATCCATCGGATGTAGCCAGTATGACGGTACTGAAAGATGCTTCGGCGGCAGCGATCTACGGTACTCGTGCTGCTAACGGCGTTATTATCATCACCACAAAAACAGGACAAGCAGGTAAACTGAAAGTCAACTATTCAGGTAATGCCAATGTAGCAACGCTTAGTGGTAGCGTTCCTGTATTGAGTCCTAATAACTTTAGAAATGCGATTAGTGCCAAAGAACCAGGATTTTTTGATAGTTTAGGTGAGGTCAATACGGATTGGGTAGACGAGGTAACAGATATGGCTTGGGGAACAGAACACAATATTTCTTTGTCAGGTGGAACAAAAAAATCCCGATATAGAATTTCAGGTGCTTACCAAAAAACGGATGGTGTTTTACGGACTTCTTCTAATCAAAATACCAGTATTGCTGCCAACCTTTCTACAAAATTATTCAACGATAAATTAAGTGTTAATTTCAAAACTAAAAATGGATTTACCCAAGATCAATTTGCGCCCAATGTAATGGGTGCAGCCTTAGGTTTTGATCCAACTCGACCTGTACGGGCAGAAGGGTTTGAAGAATTTGGTGGATTTTGGCAGTGGTCATCTGGTGGTTTAGCACCAACCAACCCTGTTTCCATTATAGAACAAACGGATAACAATGGTTCTAGTTTTAGAAGCTTGAATAATTTGACTTTGGAATATGAACTGCCGTTTGTAAAAGGATTATCGATTACTTCAAACACGGCTTACGATTATATTAAAGGTGAAAAACAAGATTTGAATACACCATTTCTACGAGGTGGTTCTTTCCCAATAGGTGGAACATTATTTTTGGAAGATATCCGAAATTACACGGCTACCATAGAAACATTCGGTACCTATAAAACTCGATTAGAAGGAATGCAAACAGATTTGACAGTAACAGCAGGACATTCCTGGCAAGAGTTTGATCGAGAAAATTTTTGGGAACAAGGAAATACATTAGAATTAATAGGTGATGAATATGTTTATACCAATGATATTTTAGCTGATTCTTCTTTGAGAACATCTAGAGTAGCTTCCTTTTTTGCTCGAACAATTTTATCAACGCAAGATAGATATTTGTTGACTTTATCGGTGCGTACAGATGGATCGTCTCGATTTGGTCCAAGTAATCGTTGGGGACTGTTCTCTGCTGCCGCTTTCGGATGGCGGATATTGGAAGAACCATTTGCAGCGGGTTTGAAAAATACGTTTACTAATTTGAAATTGAGAGTGGGATGGGGAATTACTGGAAATCAAGAAATTGGCGATTATTTATTTAATACTTTTTATGATTTGGGTGCGCCCGATGTGACCTATCAATTTGGTGACGAATATGTGCAAACGCTTCGAGGAACAGGAGTTGACCCAGATATAAAATGGGAAACCACAAGCTCATTTAATATTGGACTTGATTTTGGATTTTTTGACAATCGCTTGAGCGGGGCACTTGAATTTTATCAAAAAAACACATCTGATTTATTGTTAAGAATTCCAGTTGCCGCCTTTACCAACTTGAGTGATCGAATATTGACAAATGTAGCAGAATTAGAAAATAGAGGAGTAGAATTAGAATTGACAGGTATTGTGTTGGATCGGGATGAGTGGGATGTGTCATTAGGTTTTAATGCAGCTTATAATGCTAATGAAATAACACGTTTGGATAACTCAATAGATCAAGGTACAATTATTCCACAAGGAGGTATTTCGGGTGATGTAGGGCAGACAATTCAAGTATTACGTGTAGGTAACAGTATAGAAACTTTTTATACTTATCGACATAAAATCGTAAATGGACAACCTTTGAATGACACCGAAGACCATAATGGAGATGGTTTAATTGATGCTTTGGATATGTATGAAGATATCAACGGTGATGGACTTATTAATGAAAATGATTTGGTAACAGGCGAAGCAGCAGCACCTGATTTAACATTTGGATTGACGACTAATATTCGATACAAGAAATTTGATCTAGCGGCGACTTTCCGTGCTAATATCGGCAATTATGTTTATGATAACGTAGCATCTAGTACGGGTTTCTTTGATCGACTAAGAGGTGATTTTGCAGAGAATAACAATGTGCATGAATCGGCATTTGAAAATGATTTTTTCAATCGTCAGCTATTATCCGACATTTACATAAAAAATGCTTCTTTCCTCAAACTGGATAACATTACGTTAGGTTATAATTTTGATGCCAACAAGGTTTTTAATTCTTTGAGAGTCTTTACGACTATTCAGAATGTGTTTGTGTTAACACAATATGATGGTATTGATCCAGAATTACCACAATTTAGTGGCGGAATAGACAACAATGTTTATCCTATTTCTCGACGATTTATCTTAGGCGTTAATGCTAATTTCTAAAGTTTATATCTA
>JAHDFQ010000120.1:11119-14843 GCA_020628085.1 Saprospiraceae bacterium | reverse complement strand
AAACCAAACCTATTTTTTAGGTTCTTTGCCACCATCTAAATGGTCTTGATATTTTTTTAATGCTTCTAGGTCTCCTTTGACGGCCATATCGGCTTGTTTAGCCCAAGTATCTGGGACAGCCAAACGGAATCGACCTCCTGCTTTTTTCAAAATGGCTTTTAACGTATCTAAATCAGCGTTTGATAATACTTCTAAATTTGTAATATCTGCTGTTTTTAGAATTTTTTCAATTTTGGGACCGATACCTTCAACGATTTTTAAGTTATTTAATTGGACGGATGTTTTAGGATTTGTTGTAGTAACGGGTTCAATATCTTTATTGGTCGACCCATTTTTTAAGGCACAAGCCTGTCCTTTCCAATCGTCTTTTTTAATACGACCTGGGAAAAATTCGATGGCCGTTGTTACTTGTTCAATGATGGCATCATCCCAAGCACAAATTTGTTCAAATGTATAAATGCCCAATTCATTGAGTTGTTTCTCAATATAAGAACCAATTCCGTTAATTTGTTGGAGGTCATCTTTTTCATTCATAGATGCCATAGGAATGGTTCGACCAATAGCATCCTGAACTGCCAATCTCGCCTCCCCTATTTGGTGAATTTTATCAACGGGTTTTTCTTCATTGCCGATGATGATATGGGAAGTATCCGTTTCATCATCATCTATATCTGCAATTCCAAGACTTGTGTCAGTCGTGTTCGTCGTATCAATAGGTTTAATACCTGATAATTCGGATCGTAATGCTTGGTTTTCGCCTATCAACTCTGCAATACGAGCTTCTACAACAGTCAAGCGGTCTTTGGTTGAATTAAAAGAACTTTGAACAGCCGCTAGAGAGTTCATGGTATTGCCCGTTGCTTTTAATTCTTCTTCTAATTGTGCATTATGTGTGTTGATATTTCGGATTTGTGTATCCATCATATCAATTTTCTTAATGTAGGTTTCAATATCACCCATGTGTGCACTATTTTCATCTTTTAACAAACTATATTGATGCTCAAATGCTTTTCGTTCTCGTTGCAAACTCACTATTTGCGCATCTGCTGTTTCTTTTTCTTTGGTTAATGCTTCAAAATCAAGCGTTAACTGCTCTTGTTTAGCCGTCAATACTTTATGTTCTGCTTCCAAAGAATTGTATTTACTTTCTAGTAGTCGAATCTGTTTCATACGGCGTCTTGCACGTATTCCCCAAATCAACCAAGCTGTCCACAAACCCAACAGGTAGATAATACCAGCTAAGACCAATGCCATCATACTCTGCTCGGAGTCCAAAGCAGTAAAAGCATTTTCTATATCGTTCCAAAATTCTTTTATAATTTCCATCGTTTTTATTTATAAATTACAACGCTTCTATAAAATTTATTGAATAATAATTATACCGAAGATTTTAGCCTATTGGTTTTTACAGCCTAAAGGCTATAATACAAGTATCATCTATTTACTCTAATTTAAAATTAACACGTCTATTTTTCTGGCGACCTTCATCTGTTTCATTGGTAGCTAAGGGTTGACGTTTTCCCATACTCACGGTGTTGATCGTGTTGCTGACGCCTAAGCCGTTGAAGTAAGCTTTTGCGCTTTCCGCACGTCGTTTTCCCAAATCATCATTAAATTCATCACCACCAATATTGTCGGTGTGCCCAACTACTGTTAATATTTTGTTGGGATTTTCAGAAAGATAGGTGCGGACAGAATCTGCGTATAATTTAAAGGCGTCTCCTGGTTGAAAAACATCTGAATTGTAAGCAAAATTAGCATCCGAGTAGGACATGTTCGTAAAGGAAAAAGCTTCTTTAACTAATCGTTCTGAACCATTTCCTGTATTTTCGGAATCTGCATTTGAATTATTATTGCCATTGTTATCAAATACTTCAAAAATAATAGGATTCATCAAACTATCACCTGCTACAATATCATAGTCCACTGCAAAGCGATCTTCTTCAATTCCTTTTTCTAGTAATAATTCCCGAATTTCATTAGCCCGTGCTTGACCCAAATTTTCGTAATAACCGTATTTTGTTTTTCTCTCAGATTCTAAATAATTACCTGTGATGGACAAGTTTTTAGAAGGCTGACGGTTTAAGTAAGCGGCCAAAGAGTCAATAAATGTTTCATTATTTTCATTTAAGTCGGGTAGTCCATTTTTTTCTGAAAAAGAAAATTCATCAAAGTCTTTGAAGATGACTTTTCCAGAATCTTCATCTGTCAAGTCTAAGGTAGCGGGGCGAGGGTCGTCCTTTTTTATTTCTGTGGCATCGCCACAAAGTTGATGTACTTTGCAGACATAATACCACCGACCAAAGGCAGTAACCAACAAAAAAGGCAAGAATCCGAAGATAATAGCTCTCATGATAAACGTGTTTTCTCATCTGTATAAATAAAATAAGCGAACACAGACAAGTGTGTGAATGTGAATCGGTTATCTTAAAGACTAAAAGTACATATTTATTATGATGTACCAAAGTCTTGTAATTGTATTATTATAAAAAATTAGAATGTGTAGATTTTATTTTGAAAACTCCCTCAATAACTGTTGATGAATTCCGTAGACTTGTTTGATTAAGGGGTATGATCCGTCATTGTTGATGACAAAATCAGATTTATTAATTTTCTCAATTTCAGGTAGTTGTTTGTTGATTCGAGCCAAAACTTCTGCTTCGGTACTACCGTCTCGTTGCATGACTCGTTCGATGCGTTTTTCTTGAGGTGCAAATACTGTGATGAGTTTATCCATACGTTTGTATCCACCACTTTCCACCATCAGAGCAGCTTCGTTGAGTGTATAAACGGATGTTTGTGCTGCTTGCCAATTGCGTCCATCTTCGTGTACCGCAGGATGCACAATGGCATTGAGTTGATTGAGTTTGCTTTGATCTTTGAATACTACGGAGGCAATGAACGGACGATTTAATGATCCATCATCAAAATAAGCATCTGTACCGATCAGGTCTTTGATTTGCTGAACCAATTCTTCGGAATCTGTCATTAACTTTTTTGCACGATAATCTGCGTAATACACAGGAATACCTAATGTTTCAAACAGTTTACAAACCGTTGTTTTACCGCTACCAATGCCACCTGTAATACCAACTTGCTTTGCCATAAAATGAGGTTTTGCTAAACTTGAGGTTTTACCATTTTCTAAATCAAATAGTTCGCCAAGTAGTGAATGCTGTTCAATTTAGGTTAAATTGTATAAAAAGAAAAGCCTTGTCGATGGAAATTATCATCGACAAGGCTTTTTTGCGCACTATGGTGCATCTGTTTAAGTATGAATTATTTTACCAATTCAAATTTGTATTGTACCATTTCCATAAAAGGCATTCCTTTTTCTTCGTCAAATTGCTTTAAGAAAATATCAATATCGATGACTTCGGATGCTTCTTTTTCAGTACTATCAAAGATTACATCAATACGTCCTTTTTCGCCAGGCGCAATAGCTCGACGTGGATAATCCGTTGTTGTACAATCACATGCCGAAATCAAATCAATTTCCAAAGGCACATCGCCTGTATTGGTAAATTCAAAAAAGGTTTCTCGTTTTTCGCCTTTCTTGACCGTTCCCATATCAACCATTTTTTTATCAAAGGTCATTATAGGTTTGCCTTTTTCAGCTTTAGCAGTAATAGTTTGTGCTGTGGCGGTCGTTGCCATAAATAAGATTCCAAATAAGATAATTGCTATATTTTTCATATTTTTATTTTGTTGTGTTCATGTGTTC
>JAHDFQ010000120.1:0-11019 GCA_020628085.1 Saprospiraceae bacterium | reverse complement strand
GTGTTCATGTGTTCACGTACGCTGATTTGATTTATATATTAGTTTTCTTATTGTATTTACGTGTTAGCATGAGTACGTTCAAAACGCTCTATGAACATGAACACCTACGCACGTTAACACTTGAACACATTATTTCATTTTCATAAGTTGTTCCATGACCTCACCCAATTGATCTGCACCAATTCGTTTGGAGATAATTTCTTTGTTTTCATCCAAGATATAGACTTGTGGTGTGGACTTGACATCGTATAATTGTGGATAACGAGATCTAAAATACGGATCATTGAGATTTAACCACGTCATCATTTCTGGTCGTTCTTTGATAAATTCTGCACAAGAAGGCGTGTCTTTGTAGTTTTTGTGACAAATAGCGTATAATTTTACTCCTTTATCTCGATATTCTTCGTAGAATTTAATGACATCGGGCATGGCTTTTTTACAATGACCACAATCAGGTGACCATATATATACAATAGTGTAAGGTGATTCGATTTCATGTAGGCTCACAGGCGCAAGCACCTTAAATCGCTTATGTTCGTTTTCATCATCTTTGACCAATAAAGTACCTTCGATGTCCAATTCTGGAACTTTTATCTCTGGGGCGATTTTACCAATTAGTAGTGGTTTTAACTTCTCGGCATTATCTACAATTTTTTCTAACTGTTCTTGTTCTGTCCAAGGTGCTTGTCCTGAGGCGTAGTATTTTTCTGCAATATGAACATACACGGCATCCATACCTACTATTTTAGATTTAGCATATTCATTAAGATAAGTAACCAAATGATATTTAAATACTTCTTCATTCGCCCGAGATTTTTCTAGGATACGGTCAATTGAAAGTATGATAGAGTCGGGATGGCGAGGCGTTAATTTTTCTAAATAATAAGATGTTTTACTATGAATAAGGGGGCTTCGTAGTAAACAAGGATTGGAAAAATCAATATTATCGAACCAATGTTCTTTTGCATATAAATAGCGATCTTGCCCTTCGAGTTCTTTTGGAATATTGACTTCCCAAGAACTTTTGATAATTGCTGCAAGTAGTGTCCCCGGATTAGATTCTACTAGTTTCCTTTGATGATCTTTGACGGATTTGTCTACTTCACTTAATTCGGTTGTCACTTTTTCCAGTTCAGCAGATCCTGCTTCTAGTGAATCTTTGAGTATGCGCAGTTCTTTTGCACGGGAGCTTTTTTCGCCTAAGAATTGTAGATATTTGTAAAAGGTTTCGTTCTCTTTAGCATCTTCAATTTTCATATTTCCTGCCATATCGTCAATGGCAGTTTTGACTTCAAAATGCTGGTCATCATCAATTAATAGCTGAAAAATATCATTGTTAGGTGGTAAAACGATAAGATAGAGTCCACAATCAAGAGACTCCTCACCAGAAAAAGTAAAGAATCCGTCCTGTCCGACAGTGGTCGTATCTTTGATAAATTGCTTGTCTCCGTAGTGATAGGCTAGGTATAATTCTTCTTGCTCAAAACCTTCAATACTTACCTTAATTTCATAACCATCTTTGGCCTCGGTAGCATAAAAACTTCCAATCAACAAAAGTATAATAAAAATGCGATTCATAAATTTGGATTAATATTTCGTTGTTTTAATCGGTCAACTCCATGATAATAATCACAAAGTTCACTTCTTTATTGCATTTGTAAAAACAAATGAAAGGTTATTAATAATTTTTTAACAAAAAATAAATAGGCTTGTTTCGGGAAAGTATAGTGAAAATGAAAAAGAGGGGTATAGAAACCCCTCTTTTTCATCATCTTTCAAAAAATTAAGATGTAATTGATGTAGTTTGATCTACTATTTTTGATCTTTTATTTTGTCCTCTAATGCTTTCAGCTTGTCCTCAGCTTCTTTGATTTTACGATTTAATTCATCTAAATCTTGATTTGCCTTAAAAGCTGCTTCCTCTGCGTCACTAACCTTGGTTTGAGCCGCAGTTGCTTTTTCCTGTGCTTCATTTTCAAGACGCTTTGCCTCTTCGGTTCGCTGCTTAGCTGCGGTTAATTCATTTTCAGCTACTTCTTTTTGTGAAATGGCTTCAGCTGCTTTTTGCTCGGCTGCTTTTTGTTCTGCTTGTCGTTCTGCAATACGTGCTGCTGTTTCTGTTTTAATCTGATTCATCTGTTCTTTTGCTTGCTGTTTGGCTTCAT
This sequence comes from Saprospiraceae bacterium, assembly GCA_020628085.1. Classification (GTDB taxonomy): domain Bacteria; phylum Bacteroidota; class Bacteroidia; order Chitinophagales; family Saprospiraceae; genus JAHDES01. The sequence goes on along the minus strand of JAHDFQ010000120.1, from coordinate 8,854 downwards.
AAATAGCATCAGATGCTTCTTTTTGAGCCGTTGCAATTTCATCTAAAGACTGTTGACGAGCAGCAGTAGCTTCATCTAAATAGCTTTGTTTTTTCGTTTTCGTTTCTTGGCGAGTTTTAGCAATTTCCTCGGCTGATTCTTGTTTGGCTTGTGCAATATCGTTGCTAGCTTGTTCTTTTGCTGCGGCTACCTCTTCGGCGAAAGCTGCCTTTTTATCAGCGGTTTCTTTCTTTGTTTTAGCAATTTCCTCGGCAGCTTGCTGCTTAACGCTTGCTACTTCATTGGCAGCATTTTCTTTAGTAGTAGCAATTTCTTCCGCAGCTTTTTCACGAGCATCCAAAATAGCCAATGCTGATTCTTCCTTGGCTTTTGAGGCTGCTTCACGTGCTTCTTTGACCTGATTAGCAGCTTCTTGTTTTGCTTTACCGATCTCCAAAGCTGCCTTTTCCCGCGCTTCCGCTACTTCGTTAGCTGATTTTTGTTTTTCATTGGCAGCATTTTCTTTCGTTGCACGGACTTCTTCTGCTTCGGCAGATTTAATACTAGCAATATATTCAGCAGCATTCTTTTTCGCTTCAGCCACCATAATAGCCGATTCCTCTTTCGCTTTAGATTCTGCTTCTCTTGCTTTTGCAATTTCATTGGCCACTTCTTCTTGGACACGAGCCATTTCTGCATTGGCCTTATCACGTGCTTCCTTGACTTCTTCGGCTGACATTTGAGCGGCTTCTTGTTCTTTAGCTTTTGCGGCTGCAATTTTTTCTGCTACTTCTTTTTGAATAGCTGCTTGGCGTTCCTTTGCTTTTGCCTGTGCTTCTGCTACTTCATCCGCATAGGTACTTTTGGCTTGATCTGCATTGGCGTTGGCTTCCTGAACTTTAGCGGCAGCTTCTTCTTTTGCACTACTGACTTCAGCCACTGCTTTTTCCTTAGCGGCAACTACTTCTGCGGCAGATTGCTGTTTAATTTCATTTTCATTCGCTTTAGCAGCTTCGATGGCTGCTGCTAATTCTGCTTGAATTTTAGCAATTTCTGCCACTGCTTTTTCTTTGGCAGCAGCAACTTCTGTAGCAATTTTCACTTTTTCTTCTTCTGCTTTTTTGTTTGCTTCACTTACTTTTTGAGCAGCTTCCTGATTGATTTCTTGAATGGATGCAGCAGCACGTTGCTTAGCGTCAGCGACTTCTTGTGCTGAGGCCGCTTTTTCTTGATTGGCAGCTTCTTTTGTAGCAGCAACTTCTTGAGCAGCCGTTTGTTTAGTAGAGGTGATTTCTTCTCCTGCACGTTGTTTTTCGTCGGCTACTTGTTGTTGAGTTAAATTGATTTCTTCGGCGGCACGTTGTTTAGCAGCAGCAACTTCCTTAGCAGAAGTTTCTTTTTCAAACGCTGCTTTTTCTTTCATTTCTGCAATTTCAGCCACATTATTTTCTTTAATAATGGCCTCTTCTTCGGCGGCTTTTCGTCGTGCTTCAGCCAATCCAAACGCAATTTTTTCTTTCTCTAAAACAGCATTTTCTCGAATTTGAGCAATTTCTTCGGCTGTATCTTCTTGTGTTTGAAGGATTTGTTCGGCAGCCGTTTTTTTCGTCGTAACGACTTCTTCTGTTGTTCGAGTTCGTTCCTCTTTGGCAGCTGCTCGAGCTGCTGCGATGACTTCTGCCGTTTCAGATCGAATTTTACTCAACTCTGTTTGGGAATTTTCACGTGCTTCTGCAATTTCATCTGCATATTCCAACTTTGCTAATTCCATTTTTTCTTTGACCGCTGAAATTTCCTCAGCAGCTTTATTTCTTGCAGCGGCTACTTCTTCGGCAGATTCTACTTTTGCACGCTGAATTTCTTCTTCAGCTTTTTCACGTGCAGCTATGACATCACCTGTGATGACTTCCATTTCTGCGGCGGCTTTTGCACGAGCATCTTTTACTTCGTCGGCACTGGCTTCTCTCGATTTAGTCATTTCTTCTTCAGCTTTTTTTCGAGAAGCTAATACATCTTCCGCGTACTTCGCCTTTTGCTCGTTGGCTTGCTCTCTTGCAGCGGCTACTTCTTCTTGAATTTTAGCCTTAATGGCATCCGCTTTGTCTCGTTCTGCTTGGATTTCTTCACGTAAACGATCTTTAATAGTAGCCAATTCTTTACGTAAGTCTTTTAACTCTTCATCATTTAGTTGGCTAATATCAGCTACTTTACGAACACCCGAAGATGTAGAACTAATGGGTGAACCACTAGGCGATCGGGCGATTTTAGCAGCTGGAAAATCGTTGCCCACTAGTTTTACATCTTTGACTTGACTCCTATCTAAAGCATTTCCAAAACATGAAGCTAAGTTTTTTATGGCAGTCTGACGACTAGAATTTACCGTAAACTTCCGCATGGTATTACTAATATTATTTTTAATATAAATAACATCAATAGGAGAAGACATCAACCAATCAATACCTACTAAATCTAATTGTAATGTATTTTGTTGTACCTGCCCACTAGCTTTTCGTTCCATTTGTCCCATTCCTGTAAAACGGTAACTTTTTCGTTGTTGGGCACGATTCATAAAAATAACTTCATCATCTTGGTTCAATTCAACACCATTCTGAGAATAGATTTTGGCTTGAATTCCTTTTTGGTCACTGAAAAACTCAATGCTGTAGGTGTAATTTCCACGAACCACGATGGTTTCGGATTTGGTAAATAGAATGTGTACACCACCTACTTTTTTATTTTCCGTGATCAACGCACCACAATTTTGAGCATTGATTTGAGCAGCAGCACCACAAAAAAGACAAAGAATTAAGAATAAGGATCGTTTAAGCATTTTAAAATTGTTTTTTCAGTTTGTTTAGGTATTTTTAACCTAGTAGACCAATCATAGTTTTAGATTAAAAATAACGTTTGACCTATACGACATCTTTTATGACGAGCAAACCAAAAAAACAGATAGAACTATGCTCTTTTTGAGAATGATAAAAGACGTTGATTTGGGAACTATAAATATAGGTATTTAGAATTAGGTATTCATAATAATCCTTTATTTGTATGTAGTATGATCGGATTTTTTCTTTTTTTAGGATAATTTTATTACTAATTCACTTCTTTTTAATAAAAAAGAGCTGTAGAATATCGAAAAGCAAACGAATAAGGAAATATATTAATGGACTATACACGAGATATAACTGATGTAATCAAAGCGGAAGAAGCCTATTTACGTAAGCACCGAGCTGTAAATAAGATGAACACAAATGATGAAGATACCTCTGAACCATTAAAGAATAAATGGGGGTTGAGTATTTCTGGTGGTGGTATTCGCTCAGCAACACTCGGTTTGGGTATGTTTCAAAAATTCATGCGAGATGATGTATTGAAGTATTTTGATTACATGAGCACCGTTTCAGGAGGTGGATATATTGGATCATGTGTTAGTTCTATATTAAGCGAACCTGAAAAGAACAATGTCAAAAATGCAAGAGTCGTAACCGAAAAAAATCTAGATTTTCAATTAGGTGTAGGTCGGCATAATTCTCCTTTCTTGTCGCGTGGAAAATATACTAAAGACCAACAGCACTACACACCTAAACATCAGTTGTATCATTTACTAACAAATGGAGAGTATCTAACTCGTAATCGTTCGCTGTTTAGTTTAGATATTAAACGATTGGTCAGTGCCGTTTTGGGTGGAGCTATTTCTAACATTTTACTGTTGTTTTTAATGGTGCTGATGATCGTCTCTGGATCACTATTGATCTTTCAAATTATTGGAGGTGATCCAATTTTAGAAGATTCATTTAATTCTATTTTTGATGAAAATGATGCCATCAATTTAGCCTATTTAACCGAAATAGCTGGTGATACTTTTACAACCTATGCGCAACTTTGTTTTTATGTCGGATTAGGTTTTTCAGCCATTTACTACTGGATTGCAAAGTCCTATATTTTAGATAAAATAAAAGTAGCTACACCCGACGAGCAGCAAAATCAATTCAAATGGAAGCGTCTTAAAATGGTTGCCCATCTAAAAAAGTGGTACGAAATGAATGAATCAGAAACGCGGGCTAAACTGTTTAGAGCAATTACTGATTTGTGGAATATGCTGGTTTATAAAGCCTATCAAATTGCTGTTATTCCAGTCAAAAAATTAAAAGGAAAGCCTAAATCTACAGTTTTTACAAGTATACTAACAGATGTAAACAAAGAAGATGCTTTGGTTCAAAAGGCGGTCAGTCGGTATGCTGTTTGGACAATTATTATATCAAGTGTATTGATTTCATTTATTGTATTGTATCAACGATTGGTTTATATTGATACTGAACCAAGCATAAAATTGATCTTAACATTACCTATTTTCTTTTGTTTCGGTGCGCTATTATTTCTATTTGTATTAGGCTTGATGCCCGAAGAAAAATCGAAATACCAACGAGTTGTTCGATCGGCCTATACAGGGCTATACGGAGGAGCGTTTAACGCTATTGTTGCTGCTATTCTGATCCCTTTTGCGATTGCAGGTATTTTCTTTTTTGAATGGCAAGAATACGGATTAGACAGTCCAACTACTTTATTGGCACCTGCTGCCACTTATATTTTAACCGTACAAAGCGGATTATTTAAAATTGATGCACTAAAAGGCGTTTTTGATCGAGTTCTACCACGTGTACAACGATTTTTATTCAATCTTTCCGTTTTTGTTTTCTTGTTCTTAATATTTCAGCTGACCGCAGATTTTGTGATGGATAAAGACTATGCTATTCATGAAAGTCTCAGAAATAATCCATTCGGAGGACGGGATTCAACATTTTTGTTTTGGTACGGTATGGGTTGTAGTCTATTTGGATTTCTATTTACAAAAGTACGAACTTGGCGATTCATTTTTATCTATTTTTTGATAGCTGTTGTTAGCAATGGACTTCTAGTGTTTATCAACGAACAATTAGATAATTATTTGATGGAGACCATTCCGTTATTGGTGGCTTTATTGGTGTTGATGATCTCGTTTTTAACAGGTTTTTTCTTTACCCTTCGATTGTGGAGATTGTATAATTTTATGGTTTTATTGGTGGTATACAGTTTACTAGGAGCAATGTATTTGCAAATTTATACGAACGATTCAGAAGCCTTAAAAATAGAAATAGATCAATTTAGAGATTTACAGTTGACACCAATGACATTCTTTGTTTCTTCCGTTTTATTGACGTTTACGTTGGGTTTTTTCTTTATTAAACGGTATCGAGGAACCGTTTTAAAATTTTATCAAGATCGACTCACAGAAGCATTTTTGATGACAGATGGTGTCGTAGATACCACTCCTAGTGCTGATTCTGCTTTCTTACAAAAAAATAAAAAACGACTTCGCAATCACGAAAATCTATTTTTGCATCAAATGGGAGACAATAATTTTCGAGCACCATATCATATTTTGGTGGGTGCATTGAATTTGAAATCCAAATTTGTAGCACTCCGAAAAGATTTAAAATCTGAACATTTTATCTTTTCAAAGTATTTCATTGGTTCAGAAAGTACGGGTTATGTGAGTTCAGAACGTTATCGGGACGATGAGGAGAAGATGACGCTTTCTACGGCCATGAGTATTTCGGCAGCAGCGGTCAATTCAGCAATGGGTTCTGTTGGCTTTTTTGCTCAAACATTCTTCATCACACTATTTAATTTACGTTTGGGGAAATGGATCAAAAACCCACTGTGTTATGCTGATGATCGAGCGTTTGAGGCTCAAAGTAATCGACGGGTTAATGGAATTGGAAACTTATTGAATGAATATACTGGAAATTTTTCTACGTCCAAAGCAAGTATTAATGTTTCAGATGGAGGACATACGGGTGATAATTTGGGGTTGTTGCCTTTGTTAAAAAGACGTTGCTCGACTATCGTGGTTTGTGATTTTGAAGAAGATAAGAACTTTACTTTTGGTTCACTAAATACAGCCTTGAGAGTTGCTTATCTGGAAGAAGGTATCTGGATTCATATTGATTTATCTGATTTGATGCCAAAAGATAAAAATTCGTCTATTACGAATAAAAGTGTAGCTGTTGGAACGATTTATTACCCCAATGAAAAACGAGGTAAGATCATTTATATCAAGTCTTCTCTAAGTGGAAATCTAGCTACGAATATATGGGGTTATCAACGCTTAAATACCGATTTTCCACATCAATCTACTTCCGATCAGTATTTCGATCATGCACAATACGAGGCATATCGAAGTTTAGGTTATGATTTAGCGGAAATGGCGGTGGACGTGATTCAACTCCGAAAAGAGGTAGAAGATGAACATTTAATAGAGCCAGAGGATTATTTAAATTATATCAACGATCAAAATAATATGCAAAACGACGTGACTATCAATGGTATCAAACAAATAAAATATGTACAGCTACAACAATGGCAAGCCAATCATAAAGCGTATGAATTGATTGACGTACGTGAAGAAACGGAACACGAACAGTTTAATATTGGAGGTAAAAATATTCCTTTGAGTGAAGTTGTTACTCGACATAATGAAATTGATTTTTCGAAACCTGTTGTTGTTTATTGCAAAAGAGGTATCCGTTCAGTTATTGCAATACAAAAGTTATCTCAAAAGATCGAAAATTTAGAAATCTATAACCTCAATCGAGGTATTTTAGATGTTAAAGAGCGATATGAACAAGAAAATGACTTAAAGTAAACGACCAACTAAGATTTGAATACCTATTTTTTATCCTTCAATAAACGCTCCTAATCCTATCCACATAGTATTTCATCTATTTTTCATATAAACACAGGAAACTTTAAACCTAATTAAAGTTTCCTGTGTTTATGTTTCGTATATTTGCTTTACAAATAACACAAAACAGATAAATTCTTAATGGATAAAAAAGAAAAAATATTAGCGCAAGCTGAGGACATGTTCCTACAATATGGAATCAAAAGTGTTACAATGGATGACATTGCTCGACATTTGGGTATGTCCAAAAAGACCTTATATCAATATGTAGAAAATAAAAATGATTTGTTGGCGCAAGTCATGGTGCAAAGTATCGAGAAACATAAACAAGAGTTGGTTGAGATACGAAAAGTAGCGACCAATGCTATTGATGAGATGCTTCGAATTGCCAAGGTAGTAACTAAAGATTTACGACGAATGAAGCCTACCGTTATGTATGATCTTCAAAAATACTACAAAGATATTTGGAATTTAATGGAAAATTTACACCAAGAGCATATCTATCAATGTATCAAAGAAAATATTGAAATGGGTGTAAAACAAGGTATTTATAGAGAGGATTTGGATGTAGATATTATCGCTAAGCTATTTGTAGGAAAAACATTAATCGTAGTAGATGAGACTTTGTTTCCATTACGAGATTACAATCGAGAGGACTTATTTAATACGTATATTAAATATCACTTACACGGAATTGTATCTGACCAAGGACTAAAACTATTACAACAACAGAATAAAATATAATCATGAGGAACTGGTTTACTTTACTACTTCTAACTATTATTCATAGTTTAACAACTGCTCAAACCAATACAGCGGTTCCATTTACTTTAGAAGAAGCGATAGGTTATGCCTATGAAAATAGCTTAGTCATTAAAAATGCCAATTTGAATGTTCAAGATGCCGAGCAGCAAATCTTTGAGCGACGTGCTATTGGTTTACCACAAGTCAATGGAGAGTTAAACTACCAATATTTTCCTAGAGTGCCGATTATTGCATTACCAGATGCGTTTGTGGATGGTGCACGTGATCCCATGACGGGGGAACTACCGCCTGACTTTAGCCGAGAAGTTTCTTTTCAATTAAGAAACAATTTCACAGCAGGAATTTCTGCCAACAGTCTTATTTATGATGGAACGTATGGGGTAGCTCTTAAAGCAGCAAAAATCTATCGAGAATATGCTCAAAAAGAGTTAGAAAATGAAAAAAGAACAGTTAAAGACAACGTCGTTGCGGCTTACCTACCTGCCTTATCCATTGATTTGAGTTTACAATTAATTGATCAGAATAAAGCTAATTTAGAGGAATTATTTCGAGAAACAAAAGCATTATACAACGAAGGATTTGTCGAACAGTTGGATGTAGATCGTTTAGAATTATCTATTTCTAATTTGGAAACGGATCGAGAGACCCTAGCTCGCCAACGAGAAACGGCCATTAATGCCCTCAAATTTATAATGGGATATACAGATGACCAACCCATTGTTTTGGTAGATAATATTGAAAGTCTCATCGCAAAGGGAAAAGCGGATACCAACCTAACGTTCAATTTACAAAATCGCTCAGATTATCGCCTAGTAGAATCTGGTATTAAACTAAGTGAACTCAATATTGAACAATACAAAAAAGGGTATTTACCAAGTGTAGCGGCTTTCGCCAATTATCAATACAACTTTCAAGGAGATCAATTTTCCACAGGTTTCTGGGCAGAAACGTTCGTCATCGGAGCGCAGGTAAACGTTCCTATTTTCGATGGGTTTGACAAACGTTCCAAAATACAACGTGCTAAAATCGCACTTTTGGATACTCAAAATAAGCAACAACTACTGGCTCAAACAATCAATTTGGAAGTTAAAAATGCCACTATTGAATATGAAAATGCCAGTAAAAGAGCAATCAAACAACAAAAAAATCTCGAATTAGCACAACGCATTTACGATACCACTAAAGTAAAATATAAAGAAGGCGTCGGTTCTAGTATTGAATTATCACAAGCAGAACAAGCTCTTTTTCAATCACAAAACAATTATAATCAAGCCCTTTTTGATACGATCACAGCTAAACTCACACTGGATCAAGCATTGGGGAAATAAAACGTGTTCATGTGTTAACGTGCTCATGTGCTCAAGTTCAAAGAGCGTCATTAAC
>JAHDFQ010000119.1:5746-15102 GCA_020628085.1 Saprospiraceae bacterium | reverse complement strand
ACACACATTTTTCGGCTCCGTAAAAAATCGCAGCGCTTCCAATCCACCTTCTCGTCCGACACCCGAATTTTTGACACCACCAAATGGCGTTCTCAAATCACGCAATAACCAGCAATTGACCCAGACAATACCCGCTTGTAAACGCTCTGTTAAACGAGTAACGCGCTTAATGTCTTTTGTCCATAAAGTAGCAGATAAACCATAATTAGTACTATTGGCAAGGCGTAATACTTCTTCCTCTGTATCGAATGGCATGATCGTAACGACTGGCCCAAATATTTCTTCTTGAATCGTTCTACAATCGGCTGGCAAGCCCTCAATGACGGTCGGTTTTAAGTAGTATCCTTCTGCTAAATCACCTTTGAGTTGGACGGTTTCGCCACCACACAATATGCGTCCGCCTTCTGCCTTTGCTAGTTCAATACAGGCTTGTACTTTTTCCAAATGCTCTTTGGAAACAATCGCCCCAAGATCAGTAATATCGTCCGACGGATCACCTACTTTTAAAAATTGAGTTCGTTTGACCAGTTCGTCTCTAAATTTATCATAAATAGATCGCTCCACATAGATCCGTGAGCCACACAAACAAATTTGACCATTATTAGCAAAAGAAGATCGCATCGTGGTGGACATCATTTCATCAAAATCACAGTCAGCAAAAATGATATTTGGATTTTTTCCACCTAATTCTAAAGACAGTTTTTTAAACATGGGTGCAGCCGTTCGAGCTAAAATTCTTCCTGTGTTTGTACCACCTGTAAAGGAAATGGCTTTGATTCTTGGATGCTCGACAATTGCTTGTCCTGCTCGGCGACCATGTCCGTGAACGATATTCAACACACCATCTGGCAAACCTGCTTCTTTACAGGCTTTCGCTAACATATAAGCCGTCATGGGCGTGATTTCAGAAGGTTTGGCTACCACGCAATTTCCAGCAGCAAGCGCAGGTGCAATTTTCCAACTAAACAGATACAATGGTAAATTCCAAGGTGAAATACAACCGACCACTCCAATAGGCTGTCTTAAAGTATAATTAATGGCTTCACCTTCCATATGATGCGACTCCGACGAAAAATGCAAAATGGCAGTAGCAAAAAACTGGAAATTAGAAACGGCACGAGGAATATCCACTCGCTCCGCCAGACTGATCGGCTTACCCGAATCCTTACTTTCGGCTTTTGCAAAGGCATCTAAGTTCTGTTCGATAATATCTGCTAAACGGTTTAAGATTCGATAACGTTTTTGAGTGCCACACGTTGACCATTCAGGAAAGGCTCGTTCGGCAGCTTGCACGGCTCGTTCGACATCGGTTTCACTAGAATCGGGTATATAAGAATAAACTTTTCCTGTTGCTGGATTGTAGTTGTTGATGAACTCGGCAGAGTCTGCTTTAATAAAAGCACCTCCTACGAAGTTTTTTATATATTTATCTGGTGACATGTGTAGCGTAGTTCGATAATTCAAGTTGCAAAGCAACTTAGTAAAATAGTTATTGGTTAATTATTAATTAGTCTTGAATATTCAATTGATTATGTTTAGTTAACTTTCAAGAATTACTAACTAACTAATCCACCAATAACTGATAAACCATAAGTTGCTCTGCAACTTACTTTTGTAAAAATAGGGTTTCTTTTATGATTCAACAATTTTTAGTACGACTCCTTTTAGCTCCCGTTTCGATATTATATGGAATGGGTGTTAGTTTACGTAATTTCTTGTATAGAAAGGAGTTATTGAAAGGTGTTGATTTTGATTTGCCAACTATTTCAGTTGGAAACTTATCGGTTGGTGGTGCAGGAAAAACGCCTCATATTGAATATTTGATTCGTTTATTAAAGGATTATATTCAGGTCTCGACGCTGAGTAGAGGTTATAAACGAAAGACTAAAGGGTTTTTGGCAGTAGAACCTACACATAATGCAGAAATTGTAGGTGATGAACCTTTGCAGTATAAACGAAAATTTCCAGATATTATGGTGGCTGTTGCCGAAAGTCGGATTTTTGCCGTTCCAGAAATGATTGCCCATCGTCCAAATGTTCAAACTATTTTGCTGGATGATGCCTATCAACATCGCTCTATTCGACCTTTTATTAATATTTTATTGACGGAATTTAGTCATCCGTTTACAGAAGATTATTTGTTGCCATCGGGGCGACTACGGGAATGGCGTTCGGCATATGCACGGGCAGATATTATTATTGTAAGTAAATGTCCTAATGAAATATCCGAAGCAGAACGACAACATTTCATAGACACCATCAAACCGTTTCCAAAGCAAAAACTCTTCTTTTCTTACTATAATTATGACAATCCATATTATATTCTCGATCCTCGCTACCGAGCACCTTTGCAAGAAGACTGGGATGTGGTGTTGATTTGTGCCATTGCCCGAGCCGATTATTTGGTCAATCATTTGACTTCAAAAGTCAATTCAGTTAAAGTCTTAGAATATGAAGATCATCGTTATTTTACTAAACGAGATGTGGGTCAACTTAAAGCAACTTATGATAATTTAGATTCTAATAAGAAATTGATTATTACTACCGAAAAAGATGCAATGCGATTAGAATTACACCGCCCTTATTTGGTAGAACACCGTTTGCCTGTATTTGTGATTCCTGTTCTAGTAGATTTTCATTTCGATGAAGGCGAGCAATTTGATGACTTGATTAAGAATAGGTTGCTGGAGTTTCGGGCATAAAAAAAGCGATCTCGAAATTAAATTCAAGACCGCCTTTTGTTGATTTATATTATACAAAATTACTTTTTCAATAAATCTCGAATTTCCGCTAGTAATTCTTCTTGTGTTGGCCCTGCTGGAGCAGGTTCTTCAATAGTACGTGTTTTGTTATATGCTTTTACGATTATAAATAATACGAAACCAACCGTAATTAAGTTGATGATTGTGTTAATCCACACTCCATAACGAATAGCGTTTTCAGGTTTGAAACCTGCTTCTCCTTCTACACCGACAGCGGCAGATAATACATATCTTAAATCTGCAAAGTCCATTCCGCCTAATGCTTCACCTACAACTGGCATCACGATGTCAGCGACAAAACTGTTAACCACTAATCCTACTGCTCCTGCTAATATAACAGCTACAGCGAAGTCAATTACATTTCCTGTTAAGATAAAATCTTTAAATTCTTTTAACATTTTTTGAGTTTTTTAGTAAGAGTTTGCCTAAAATTGGTGTTCGTTTTTTGAGCGCAATCTCTTTTAAGTTAATTAATAGTATGAATGGAAAACAATATACCTATCTTATTATAAATAAGTTAAAATAGTAATAAGTTGTTTTTTTGGCTTATCGTATATTATTCCAAGTTTTACATCATTGAGACTATCTTTTCTACTTTTAGTAACATAAAAAATATTGTACCTTTGATTATCAAAACCTTACGCTTTGTTTGAAGATCAATCTTTTATAAATATTCCAGAAAATGCACTTGTTCAAGCGGCACAACAATTCGTGTTGGAACAGTTCAACGAACAGCATGATGCTCGTCTAGTTTATCATAATTATTATCAAACAAATGCACTTGTAGAACGAGTGGGTATTATAGGTGCGGAAGAACAAACAGAGGATACGGCATTGGAAATAGCGATACTAGCTGCGTGGTTTTTGAATATCGGATATTTGGAAGATCCCAAAAAACCTATTTCTAAAAGTATACAACAAGCTACTCGTTTTTTAGAAATTAATAATTATGTAGCAGCAAACCAAGATCGGGTTGTGGATTGTTTGAAAATGGTTGATAAAAATAGTGTTCCAACTAATTTAGAACAACAACTTTTAATGGATGCTATTCGTGGAGAGCATTTACAGATGTATGAGGCAGATCAGGGGGCATTATTTCGTTTAGAAGAAGAATTACTACAATCTCGACGATATACGAATCTAGAATGGGCACAATTACAATTGCAGCGATTGATGCAAATGGTATTTTACCTGCCAAGCTCCAAACGTCAGTCTGAACCCATTGTTGCCAAACATATTCTGTTACAAAAACAATTGGTTGAAAAAGAAAGTACCCCTCGTTATACAGAAGAAATGTTAGATGGAAAGTTACGTAAATTTCAGAGTATCGAGCGTAAAATGCCCACGAGTGCTATTCAGACTTTTTTTAGAACTAACTATAGAAACCACATCAATTTAAGTGCAATTGCTGATAATAAAGCAAATATCATGATAAGTGTCAATGCTATCATTATTAGTGTATTGATCTCTTTATTGTCTTATGGGAATGTCATGGAAACGCGCCCAATGGTGTTGATGCCTGTTGTGATTTTTTTGATTAGCGGTTTGACCTCGCTTATTTTTGCAGTTTTATCAGCTCGCCCGAAGGTTACGAGTTTGAATAATAGCGATACGAATTTGGATGTTGCGCAACGTAATATTGTCTTTTTTGGAAACTTTGTTACCCTAGAATTGGAACAATATGAGGAAGCAATGGATGCAATGTTCCGTAACAGCGAACTCATTTACGGAAACATGACTCGTGATTTATATCATCTTGGAAAAGTACTAGATCAAAAATATCGGTACTTGACCATTTCGTATACTGTATTTATGATTGGTTTTGCAGCTACTGTGATTACTTTTTTAGTTGCGATTTTGAATTAAGAATAACAATTAAGCCGTAGCTAAATTTGGGTATAAATTGACTTGTAACCAACTTGGTTGAAAAGGCTTCCATTCCTGTACGGACTGATCTAATCTATTAGCAATAACATTTAGAACAGAAAGATTAAATCCAAGTCCACAATGGCTGCCTTGAACCTGTACATTTTGAAGGTCAGGTCGATTTTCATATTCTATACAATATTCCCAAGAAACAATACCGTCACCTTTGGTATAAATAGCTGTTACTGGAACTGGTGGTGGAAGATGTAAGTTTCGGATAAGTTTACTATCTAAATCTTTAACAGATTGACCAGAAACCAATTGATATACCCATGCTGCATTACTATCTTCTTGTAAACCCGAAAAAGGAGAACCTAAAGTAATGACCTGACTAATCATTTCTGGAATCTCTTTAGCAACTTCTCTTGCATACACACCGCCCAAACTCCATCCAACAAGACTAATTTTTTGTTGATGTTTTGCATAGATCGTTTTAATATAATCAATAGCACTGTAAACCGCTTTTGGATCACCAAGATTGCGCCCTTGTTTCCAACCATAGGTTTTATAGCCAAGATCATTCAAGAAACCACGCATAGGACGAGTTGATTTGTCGGTCGTCATAAACCCAGGAATCACAACCACAGGCGCACCGTCACTTTGTTTTTTACGTCGCATTACTTTTTTAGCAATACAAAATAAGCCTAATTCAGCAACTGCCCGTCCACCTTCTGATGCCAATAACCAAAACGAAGGACGCTTTGGTTTCTGTTCTTTATTACCTTTAATAGTCATACCTATACCTTTCTATAATACTGATGAGTTCCTAAAATCCATATTTGATTTCAATCTCTAACATGCTTTTTGTTAGCTTGTTCAAAGATAAACCATTTAAAAATGTATACGATCTTGTTTTACGGTGTACCAAACATTCTTTTTTTAGTTTCTACCAGCAACTGATTTCTTGTACAACATAAAATTAATGAAAATTATTATTACAAAAAATTATTTATGGTTTATTTAAGTCTTTTTAGAATATTAAGAATGTATTTGGTGTACTAACCAACAATCAAAGAAAGTGCCATCTATTTGATATATAAGGATTTAGTATATGATATGTAGTTTTTGTTTAATGTTACTGTGGCTATGGAAAAAGTTGGTTAAGTGAAGATATTTGGTAGAGAAAGCTAATTTTTTACTAGAAAAACTCTAGATGCAAGGCATTTTAAAATGCCTTGCATCTATTCAAAAAACTCTGTTGAACTCTGCGAATCGCTCTGTTTTCTCTGTGGTAAAAAACTTAAAACGCTTTAAACCACAACCTCCCCAAACACCGCATACCCCTTCTTCAAACGATCCAACGTCTCTGCCTTCCCAATCAATGCCGCCATTTGAAATAAATCTGGCCCAGCAGTAGTACCTGACAGCGCAATACGCAACATCGGGAAAATAGCACCAAATGATAACTCATTCCTTTCAATATAACCTTTAATAGTTGATTCAATATTGGTCGCATTGAAATCTTCTAAATCGGATAATTGTGCGTAAATCGCATCGAAATGAGACTGGTTTTCCGTTTTATATCGCTTTTGTATGGTCTTTTCATCGTAAGACTGAACGGGTTCAAAAAAGTAAGCTGCCGATTCTACAAACTCTGGGAAAAACGTGACCCGTTCTTTCATCAACGCCGCATACTTGGTTAAAAATTCCAAATCTGCATCATAACCTTTTTCAGCAATAAGCGGTTGTAGCTTAGTCGCAATATCTTTGTCAGACATACGCTTAATATACTGCTGATTGTACCATTTAGCTTTTTCAAAATCAAAACGAGCACCTGACTTTCCAATACGTTCTAATGTAAATGCTTCCACCAATTCATCATGCGAAAAGAGTTCTTGTTCTGTACCAGGATTCCACCCCAAAAAGGCTAAGAAATTGAGCATCGCCCACGCATCAAAACCTGCTTCTCTAAAACCCGCAAATGGAGTATCTGAACCATCGCCTTCCCACAATAATGGAAAAACAGGGAAACCCAGACGAGCACCATCACGCTTACTTAATTTTCCAAATAGTGCAGACTTCAAAAAGCCTTTAACTGCTTGTTGCAAATTGCTGTCTTTTTTTCCAATTTTAAGAACTGCGGATAAATTTTTGAAATCTCGCAGATATTGCGTCATAAAATTCTTGATCTTTTGCTCATCTACTTCGTCTTCTGATTTATGGACAAATTCTGTTGTGAACTTCGTTGCAAACTCCTCGATATTTCGTTTGTTTAAAAACGCATTAGGGGATGGTTTTAAAATCAACGGCAAGTGTGCAAACTGCGGTTGTTGCCAGCCTAAGTATTGATACAATAAAGCATGTAAAGCAGTACTCGGTAACCACTCTTCGCCACGGATCACGTGTGTGATTTCCATTTGGTGATCGTCTACAATATTCGCCATGTGATAGGTCGGCATGCCGTCGCCCTTAAATAAGACCTTATCGTCCATCATATTACTGTCAAAACGGACTTCGCCTTTTATCAAGTCATTAATAATGATTGTTTCATCATCAGGCGCTAAAAAACGGATCACCATTTTGTCGCCATTGGCACGTCGAGCGGTAACTTCGTCAGCCGAAAGCGTCAAACTGTTTTTACCTTCTTTACGAATTAGGCGTGTCTGATTTGTGTTCATCGCACGTTCCTGTAAGGCTTGCAGTTCTTCTTCATTGTCAAATGCAAAATACGCATGACCTGATTCCACTAATTTTAAAGCATATTCTTCATAACGAGCCTTTCGTTCTGATTGTCGGTAAGGCCCATGCTCGCCACCAATATTAGGTCCTTCGGTTGGCATAATTCCACACCATTGTAAAGCTTCTATAATATAGTCTTCTGCGCCTGGCACATATCTTGTTTGGTCGGTATCTTCGATCCGTAAAATGAATGTTCCGCCATGTTTTTTTGCCAATAAATAGTTGTATAATGCCGTTCTTAGACCTCCAATATGTAATGGTCCTGTCGGGCTTGGTGCAAATCTTAATCTCATGATGTATCTATATTGTGATATTTATTTTCCTAAATGATTAAATTTCAAAATAAAACGCAAATTTTATGATGATTCACGCAGCTATTTAAAAAATTAGAGCGTTTAATATTAAAGTAAGTACGCTTTAAAATCTAACAAAGTTCTTTTCCTCGTATTTAATCTTATAAATGGAGCGCAAAGGTATCAAATTTTAGTTAGAATGAGCGTGTAACCTTCCATCCCGAATTTGCAGTAATTATCCTTATCTAAATACTATTATGGGTAGTATTTTCTATGTATTTGTGTAAAATAAGGTGAAAAGCTGTACCCATAATTTCCGAACATATTGAATTTTTAAAGAACATGTACTTCGTAAAAACACCAAAGTTTATTCAAAATCTTTTTCCAAACTTTACTTGGAAAATTCCTTCTAACGAAAAGGTGATTTATCTAACATTCGATGATGGCCCTATTCCAGAAGTCACTCCTTGGGTATTAGAGCAGTTAGCTGCGTATAATGCTAAAGCAACATTTTTCTGTGTGGGACAAAATGTAGAAAGAAATCCTGAGATTTTTGAACAAGTACAAGCCGCAGGACATACAGTTGGTAATCATACATACACACATCCTGATGGTTGGAAAACAGATAATATTCCATATTTTCATAATATTCGCCATTGCGCTCGTTTAGTAGATTCTGTGTTGTTTCGTCCACCTTATGGGCATTTGAAACCAAAACAGGTTCAGTTTTTACAACGGCATTATCGAATTGTCATGTGGGATATTTTGAGTGGTGATTTTGATCCAAACCTGAGTAAAGAAAATTGTTTAGATAACGTAATGAATCAAGTTGAAAACGGTTCTATTGTCGTTTTTCACGATAGTTTAAAAGCAGAAGAAAAACTACGCTACGTTCTACCACAAGTACTGGAGAAATTGAGCGCAAAAGGTTATCGTTTTGAAGCGTTAACCAATGAAATGAATATAAATCAAATACGTAAATCAGCGTAAATTGTATCTTAGGCTTTAGGCTGTTGAGTCGCTCTGTGTACATAAAGTTTATCTGATTTAGACACTTGTTATACTTTAAGAAACTGTAATGTTTAGACTAAAATCGCAAGCTAATTGATTTTAGTAAATGTTCAAAAGCCAGTATTTGATACTGGCTTTTTTATTTTGGAGCAGCACTACAGTTTTAATTAGCATCAACATAATCCGTTGGTTCTGCTTCTGAAATGACTAACGGGATCAATGATCGAATCTGTTTTTGTCGAACTTTATCCAAGTTTTCGTAAGCAATGCCATACATATTATTAGCTTTTTCATTCCACAGTTCATGATACGCCGCTTTGAGTTCATTATAAACTTCTAAATAAATCTCATAATTAGTACCACGATCATTTTGAAGTGAGACGACTGCCTTGGTTGGTTTACTTGGCTTATCAAGATCATTATTAGGGTTCATAATGAAATGCTTAGTGGTTGCACGAAGTTCAGGGACTTCCATAATTTCACCTTCCACTAACAACTGATTTTGAGCATTAATTTTAACTGATAATACATTTTTTGATGAAACATCTGTTAATTCTACATCGTCCACAAAAGGCGGTAACATCACCCGAATACCTTTGTCAATGTCAATAGTTGTCGTTACTAAGAAAAAAATCAATAGTAGGAAAGCAATATCTGCCATTGAACCTGCATTGACTTCGTTTTT
>JAHDFQ010000119.1:0-5646 GCA_020628085.1 Saprospiraceae bacterium | reverse complement strand
GATATTGTAGATGTGGTGGTACGAAAAAAGAAAAAATCTTTTTTCATGTGTACCGTCAAAGCATATAAAAAATTTTCAGATGATCGAGTAGAACCTGTTTGTGAGCACTTTAATATTTGTGGTGGCTGTAAATTACAACATGTGCCATATTCGGGTCAACTGGCATATAAACAAAAAACGGTTTATGATGCTTTTACACGTATTGCCAAAGTTCCTGTGGGCGAGTTTCTGCCCATTTTAGGTGCCCCCCAATCAGAATATTATCGAAATAAAATGGAATTCGCTTTTTCAAATAAGCGTTGGTTATTGCCAGAAGAAATTGGAAATACAAGCATTTCTAATGTCGAGGACGTACTAGGTTTCCATCGACCAGGTGCATTTGACAAAATTGTAGATATTAAACATTGTTACCTTCAAGGCGATCCGTCGAATGCTTTGCGCTTGGGTATCAAACGGATGGCAATTGAACGAGATATGCCATTTTTTGACCTTCGAGTTCAGACGGGTATGATGCGCCATGTGATGTTCCGAACAACCTCTATTGGTGAGGTTATGGTTATTGTAAGTTTCTATCAGAATGATCCTGAGAAAATAAAGAATTTACTGGATGCCATGATTGCAGAATTTCCAGAAATTACCAGCCTGTTTTACTGTATCAATCCAAAGAAAAACGATTATATTTTAGATTTAGAAATGGTACATTACCACGGTAAAGAAACCATAGAAGAAGTTCTGCGAGATGTTCGTTTTAATATTGGACCCAAATCGTTTTTTCAAACCAATAGCGAACAAGCAGGTAATTTATTTAATCTGGTTGAAGAGTTTGCGGGTTTAGAAGGGAACGAAAATGTATATGATTTATATACTGGAATTGGTAGTATCGCTTTATATATAGCGCATAAATGTAAGCAGGTCGTTGGAATAGAAGAAGTTGGACTTGCCATCGAAGATGCCAAACGAAACATGGAACTCAATGGTATTGAGAACGCTGTTTTTTATGCGGGTGATGTTCGAGCAATTTTAACGAAGACCTTTGCTGAAAAACACGGTAAACCTGACGTATTAATTACCGATCCGCCACGTGCAGGTATGCACCCCGATGTTGTGAAGATGCTTTTACAACTAGAAGCTCCAAAAATTGTTTATGTAAGTTGTAACCCTGCTACACAAGCCAGAGATTTGCAATTGCTACATGAAAAATACGATGTCATTAAGGTGCAACCCGTTGATATGTTTCCACATACACATCATGTAGAAAATATAGCTTTACTACAATTGAGATCATAAAACTATAAAAATAAAGATATGAATGTGACCGTTGATGAAAAAATGAAACAATTGGAAGCCGAGATAACACCTTTTAAAGGTGTTTTGGCAAAAGCAGCAGACGCTATTCTAGTGCAAGATGTTTCTAATTATCCGATTTTTGTGGTACACCAACAAACCATAGACATGGGAATTGCTATTGTAAATCCAGAAGGGGACAAAGGTAAATGGTCTATTAATGCTTCTACGCTCGAAGAATTTGTAACGAAGCAATTAATTCAACAAGAAAAGGTAGAAAATTTCAAAAAAGTATATAAAAATCCAGAAACTGACCTTTGTTTATTCATTTTAAGCGATTTAGGTGCGACTTTTGTATTCATACCAAGAGTGTAACAATATGAATACAATCTATCGTATAACGTTTAAGAAATACTTTTTATATCTAGGTTATTATTTTACGATGATATCCATTTGTTCACAACATGAGAAAATTAAACTCCCCGATCATTAGAAAGTAAGAGGTACATTACTTTGTTATAATAGAAAATGTTGCATCTTATTTCTTAGTGCATTCTGATAAACATACTAAAAGGGGATATTTTGAAAGAAATGAACGATGGAAATGATATAATCCATATATCGAATATAGATAACAATAGAACAAGTGCCTATATGTTGGATATAGAAAACGAAAATAAGATTTTATTAATCGAGGATAATCCTGGAGATGCTCGATTGGTCGAAATTTTATTGATGGAGTCTGATTTAATTAATTGTACCGTTACCAATGCCACTACTTTAAAAGAAGGAATGGAGATTTTGGAAGAAAACGGTGATTTTGCTGCTATCCTACTTGATCTCAGTCTTCCCGATAGTAGAGGTTTTGAAACACTAGAAGAATTTATCTTCAAATTTCCTCACAACAATGTTATCGTACTAACAGGCTTTTCAGATAAAAACTTAGGCATTAAAGCCGTAAAGGCTGGCGCACAAGATTTCTTAGTAAAAGGAGATTTTGATGCGGATATTTTATCAAAAACACTTCGATTTTCGATAGAAAGAAATGCCGTTCTGAAACGTTTAGAGGAAACTCAAAAAATTGCTCACATTGGAAGTTGGTCTTTCATACCTCAAGAAAAAAAGTTTACTGTTTCAGATGAAACATATCGGATTTTTGGTTTTGCACCTAAAAAAGATAGTTTTGATTATAGCGATTTGTCTAATCCTGAACATCCATTTTATTTCTTTAATATTATTCACAAAGCCTGCCTAAAGCAGCATCCAGAAACACTTAAAGGGGATTGGAAAATAGAAGGAATTGATGGGCATAAAAGGAGTGTGTACGTACAATGTAATAGCCAGCGAAAGTCTAATAATATTACCGTGTTTAACGGAATTATACAAGACATAACAGACCGTAAACAAGCAGAGGAGAAAATGATAACCAGCCAAGCTCGTTATCAGTATATTTTCTCCAAATCAAAAGATGCTATTTTCATCGCTACCTTTGATGGGCGATTAACAGATTTTAATCATGCGACGGTTGATCTGACAGCTTATACAGGTGAGATTCTAAGAAAATACACTATTCAACAAATTTTTGGAAATGTCAAATTTTGGGATAAAATCATAGCAGATGTCCAAAAAGGGAAAATGGTTAAAGACATAGAAATAGAGTTTATCGATCAAAAAAATAAGAAGATTTCTTGTTTGATAACGGCTACGCCTCATGAGTCCGAAAACTTTGAAGGATTTAACTGTATTATCCGAAATATAACAGAACAAAAACATGCCGAGGAGTTGCGAAAAGCTAGAGACGTAGCTAAGCAATCTGCACAGTTGAAGGAAAAATTTATTGCCAGTATTAGTCACGAAATGCGTACACCCATGAATGCTATTTTGGGTATGAGTAATTTGGTGTTAAAAACGGATGGATTAAGCGAAGAACAAAGTAATTATATAATTTCCATCAAACAATCATCAGAAATTTTACTTGGAATCGTAAACGATATATTAGAAGTGGCAACGCTTCAAAATGGTAAGCTAAAGTTTGAAAACAACGAATTTGACTTGTTTGAGTTACTAGCGAACCTCGTCAATGTCATGATTTATAAGATGAACGAAAAAGACATCAACTTTGAATTAGTCATCAATGAAGATGTTCCACAGTTTTTGAGAGGCGATAAAATACGGCTAAATCAAATTCTATATAATTTGGTAGGTAACGCCATCAAATTTACCGACGAAGGTTCAATTGTGATCGGTGTAGAAAAGATAAATGAAAGTGTTGGTAGTGTCCATGTCAAATTTTCTGTAAAAGATACTGGAATTGGTATTCCTGAGGATAAAATTGGTGCAATTTTTGAGACATTTACTCGAATACGAACAAAGGATCGGCTTTTCGAAGGTACGGGACTTGGTTTATCCATTTCTAAGGATTTGGTTGAATATCAAGGAGGAAAAATATGGGCTGAAAGTGAACTTGGTAAAGGGTCTACTTTTTATTTTGACTTAATTCTTGAAACTGCTAATTCTCAATTAGAACTAGCAGCACCAGAAGAGGAAGAAGTTATAAAACAGTTGGATTCCAACTATTCTTTTAAGCTACTTTTGGTCGAAGATCACAAAATGAATCAACTCGTAGCTAAAAAAACACTGGAAAGACAGTGGAAAAATATTCAAATTACAATTGCAGATAATGGTAAAATTGCAATAGACAAACTGGAAAAAGAAACATTTGATATTGTTCTCATGGATATTCAAATGCCAGTTATGGATGGTTATGAAACAACAGCATATATTCGCTCGAAAATGACCCCAGCCATTGCCAATTTGCCCGTATTAGCAATGACGGCTCACGCACATATTTCTAAAGATGAAAAATTTAAAGAATATGGAATGGACGACTTCGTGTTAAAACCATTTGAGCCAGATCAATTATTTGATAAAATATCTAAACATATTATAGCCAAACAATCATGAAACTGTATTGAGAATTAAAAACACAAACCCTACTTACCGATTACAGTATTAATAATAACATTATAATCCACACACACATATTTAATATTAATCAGTACTAAAAATGAAACAATTATTATGTTTAAAACTAGTAATTGACCTCATTTTACTAAAATGTTCAGAATTAGAACAAAGAAATTTCAAATATTAAATAACTATCGAAGTACCATTTGTACTTCATGCTAATGTATTAGACTTATGACGGTTAATAATAAATATAACCACATTAATTTAGATTATCTGGAACTCATGGCAGATGGAGATAATTCGATGAAGAAGATCATGTTAGACATGCTGCTGGAAGAATTACCCGTAGAATTGGATAAAATGAAAAATCTTCAAGCCTCCAAAGATTGGGAAGAATTAGCTAATGTTAGCCATAAAATGAAATCTACACTCGCTTATGTAGGTAATGATACTATGACTATTGCTAACAAAACAGTAGAAATGTTTTGTAAAAAAATGGATAATTTAGAAGAAATTGAAGCACTTGTAGAAACACTAGAAAGTAGTTTTGAAAAGGTATATCCAGAACTACAAGCAGTTAATAATGCTCTTTAAAATGAAGTAGTTTTGAGGTGAAATGATCTTAATTTTCTATTGTTAAATCTATTTCTACATCTGAATCTCAAATACACTAAAAGCATTTTCAATAAATATTTATACTATTATAATTTGTACTGATCTAGTTGCATTGAAAACTAGATCAGTATTTTGTTATGTATAGAAGTATTATATTAAGCACACTATGTTAAATCATAGTAGCTTCCTGTAGTTTTGTAACTATTTGTAATTAAAAATCGTACATCGAATTTGTATAGGACATAAAAGTATTATTTGTACTTTTAATTACATTTACATAATTCAAATGACAAATAGCAGCAATTTTAACATAGTTACAATTGACCTTTTTGTATTTTGTATTGCAACACCATCTCATCCGATCTTCCATTACCTCTTAAAAGAATAATTATGAAAATTCTGATCTGCGAAGATGAAGAAATATTATTGACCGCTTTAGAATTTCGATTGAGTAAACAAGGTTTCAAAACTATTTTGGCAAAAAATGGCAAGCAAGCTTTACAACTTATTGAGGATGAAAAACCTGATTTGGTCGTTGCAGATATTATGATGCCCTATGTCACAGGTTTAGAATTGGTAGATTTTGTGAGAAATGACTTTGAAAGTGATCTACCAATTATCATTATTTCGGCTTTAGAGGAAGATGATGTTATATTAAAGGCCTTTGAGTTGGGTGCTTCCGACTTTATCGCAAAACCCTTCAAACCAACTGAACTCGTATTAAGAATCCGTAAAATTTTTCAAGAACAACAAATAGCTACGACCAATAGCTAAATA
>JAHDFQ010000118.1 GCA_020628085.1 Saprospiraceae bacterium | reverse complement strand
GTAGCAGATATTCAAGCAGACAACGGAGTGGTGCACGTAATTGATGCGGTATTAACTCCAGACTTAACGCCACCATCAGGAACAGCAATGGTACAAATTATCCATAACGCAGAGTTTGAAACGGTTAGTGTATTAGCGAACGGAGAAGAAATTATTCCATTTTTAGCATACAAAACGGCTACATCATATATAGAAGTACCAGCAGACGTTGAATTAGATTTAGAATTACGTTCAAAAAGAAATTTTGAACCTGCTGATCCAGTTTTTGCTACCGTAATGTTCGAATCCGATAAAACTTATATTGTAGGCGTGCATGGCACATTTGATGATAGCGATGATATCCCTGTGGAGTTAGCAATTTTTGATGAGGCTAGTTCTTCAGCTGATACAGGTGAAGTAGGTGTACAATTTTTCCATGGCTCATATGATGCCCCAACTGTTGATATCGTTACTGGAGGAAACCCAATTTTCGATGATGTTTCTTATGGAGAGTTTGGAGAAGAAATGTTATTTATACCAGCTGAAAACGGATATATAATTGATGTAACTACAGCTGATAATAGCACAACAGTAGCCTCTTACAAGCTAGACATTGACTTCTGGAAAGGAAATACCCTGACGGTCTTTGCTACAGGATCGCTAGACGATGGAACGTTTGCACCATGGGTTGCATTATCAAACGGAGGTACTTATCCACTGCCTGTGTCGAATGGATTCAACGACGATAACGAAGCTTTTGCTCGAAACTTTACAGTTAACAACGATATAAATGCAAATGATATAAGTGTATATCCAAACCCGTTTTTGGATCAAACAACTATTCAATATCAAACGAACATCACAGGTGATGTATTCTTTAGTGTTTATGATACCAACGGACAATTGATTAGACAAATTGAAAATCGCCAGCAAGATGCAGGTCAATATTACATTCAGTTAGACATGTCTACATTCCCAAGTGGAACTTACTACTTGCAATCATACATGAACAATGTGTTTGAAACACAACCAATCATAAAAATAGATTAACCATTTTAACCACACGGTTAGGTGTTTTGAGTCATATTTAAATCAGACGATATAACTCTCAACACCTAGCCTATTTTGAATAATTTAAAATACCTAATTATGAAAAAAATTACCTACACATTTTTACTTTGTGTACTGGCGTTTTTTGCACAAGCACAAAATACAGTAGTTGATGTGATCGTCAATAGCCCAGATCACACTACATTAGAAGCAGCCGTGATAGCAGCTGAGCTAGATGATGATCTTAGTGCAACTGGTCCATTTACCGTATTTGCACCAACAGATGCGGCTTTTGAAGCCCTTCCCGAAGGTACAGTAGAGGCTCTTTTAGAAGATCCAACAGGAGATTTAGCTGATATTTTATTGTATCATGTTATTGGTGGTACAAGTGTTATGTCTACAGATTTATCAGATGGACAAACAGCAATGACTATAAATGGTCAAGAAATTACAGTTACTATTAACATGGACGGAGTCTTTATTAATGATGCACAAGTTACAATGGCAGATATTCCTGCGGACAATGGTGTCGTGCATGTAATAGATGCTGTATTATTGCCAACGCCCCCTCCTACTTCCATGACAGTTGTGGATGTTATTGTAAATAGTCCAGATCACAATATATTAGAAGCAGCAGTAGTAGCTGCTGGGTTAACAAATGACCTAAATGGCGAAGGGCCTTTTACCGTTTTTGCACCAACGGATGCGGCTTTTAGTGCTTTACCAGAAGGAACAATAGAAGCATTATTGGATGATCCAATGGGCGAGTTAGCTAGCATCTTAACATACCATGTTATTGGTGGAACAGTATTATCTACAGATTTATCAGATGGTCAAACAGCGATGACCATAAATGGCAAAGATGTTACCGTAAGCATTAATGATAATGGTGTATTTATTAATAATGCACAAGTTACGATGGCTGATATCGAAACTGACAACGGAGTGGTTCATGTTATCAATGCTGTATTATTACCTCCATCAAATACTGTAGTTGATGTCATTGTCAATAGTCCAGATCATACCACTTTGGAAGCGGCTGTTTTAGCTGCGGAATTAGACGACGATTTGAGCGGTGAAGGGCCATTTACAGTTTTTGCACCAACCGATGCAGCATTTGAAGCCCTTCCCGAAGGTACGGTTGAAACTCTATTAGAAGACCCGACAGGAGATTTAGCTGATATTCTATTATACCATGTTGTTGGTGGTGCAAGTGTTATGTCTACAGATTTATCAGATGGACAAATGGTAATGACCTTAAATGGTAAAGAGATTAGGGTATTGATTAATGATAATGGTGTATTTATCAATAATGCACAAGTGACTATGGCTGATATTGAGGCAGACAATGGTGTTGTACACGTGATTGATGCAGTATTATTACCTCCAACGACAACTGTAGTGGATGTTATTGTAAACAGCCCAGATCATAATGTTTTAGAAGCAGCAGTTATTGCGGCAGGTTTGGCAGATGATTTGATGGGTGAAGGCCCGTTTACAGTATTTGCGCCAACCGATGCAGCATTTTCTGCTTTACCCGATGGAACACTAGAAACCTTATTAGATGATCCGACTGGTGTTTTAGCTAATATTTTATTGTATCATGTAATTGGTGCAGAAGTGTTGTCAACTGATTTGGTGGATGGGCAAGTAGCTACTACATTGAATGGTGAAGACGTGATGGTAACGATTAATGACGACGGCGTGTTTATCAATAACGCACAAGTTACCATGGCGGATATCGAAACAGATAATGGAGTCGTTCATGTTATCAACGCTGTATTGATTCCAACACCACCACCAGCTTCAACCGTTGTAGATATTATTGTTAATAGTACAGTTCATACTATTTTGGAGGATGCCGTTATCGCAGCGGAATTAGACGATGATTTAAGTGGAGAAGGGCCGTTTACGGTTTTTGCACCAACCGATGCAGCATTTGAAGCACTACCAGAAGGTACGGTTGAAACCTTATTGGAAGACCCAACTGGCGACTTAGCTGATATTTTGTTATACCACGTTATTGGTGGTGCAAGTGTCATGTCCACAGATTTATCAGATGGACAAACGGCAATGACTTTAAATGGAAAGGAAGTAACGGTCACTATTAATGATGAAGGAATATTTATTAATGATGCACAAGTAATTTTAGCTGATATCGAAGCAGAAAACGGTGTCGTACATGTCATTGATGCTGTTCTACTACCTCCAAGAAGAACAGTTGTAGACGTAATTGTTGAAAGTGATGTACATAATACTTTAGAGACAGCGGTAATTGCGGCAGAGTTAGCTGATGATTTAAGTGGTGATGGACCATTTACGGTTTTTGCACCAACCGATGCAGCGTTTGAAGCACTACCAACGGGTACAGTGAATGCACTACTTCAAGATCCAACGGGTGATTTGGCAAGTATATTATTGTACCACGTCATTGGTGGTGCTTCGATCCTGTCATCCGATTTAACGGATGGACAGACAGCTATGACCTTGAATGGTGCGGATATAAATGTTACAGTCAATGCAGATGGCGTATTTATCAATGATGCACAAGTGACTGTAGCAGATATTGAAACGGATAACGGAGTGGTACATGTCATTGATGCTGTTCTATTACCTCGACCTATAACTGTTATGGATATTATTGCGGGAAGTAGTATTCACAATACTTTAGAAACGGCAATTACCGCAGCTGAATTGGATGATGATCTAAGTGGTGAAGGGCCGTTTACAGTTTTTGCACCAACGGATGCAGCTTTTGAAGCATTACCGGAAGGTACGGTTGAAACTTTATTGGAAAATCCCACTGGAGATTTAGCAAGCATTTTATTGTACCATGTGATCGGCGCAGAGATTTTATCTACCGACTTATCAGATGGACAAACGGCAGCGACGCTAAACGGTGCAAATGTCAATGTTTCTATTAATGCAGATGGCGTATTTATAAACGATGCACAAGTAATTGTAGTAGATATTGAAACGGATAATGGGGTTGTACACATTATTGATGCTGTTTTATTGCCTCCTACAAGTGTCTCCGACTTGGAAATTATTAAACTAAATGTATTCCCAAATCCAAGTTCAGAAATGATTTCTGTTGAGTTACCGAATACATTTGAAGCAACAGGTGTAGTTGCTCAAATTTTTGATATGAACGGACAACGTCAAAGGGATCTAATCCTAAATAACCAAGTGAACACGATCAATATTTCGGATTTTAATGCTGGAGTATATATGATTACTTTTGAAACAGAAAAAGCAAGAGCAACTCAGTTTTTCGTAGTTGAGTAAATTTGTTTTTATAGTTTGTAGTAGCGAAGCCGAAACGGGTACATATCTGTTTCGGCTTCTTTAATTTAAGAATGTTATATTTATATTTGTTTTAGATTGGGTGTCACTTTTAGAGTTAAAAATAATTGTTGTTAGAGAAAAAACGGAGATGTTATAACAAAGTGTTTGCGAATTGATAGATTTATTTCTATCTTTATGTACGAATCATAAGTTTACAACTAATAATCAGTTCTTATCTTTGTGTAAACAAAACAATAAGCACTAATTTGTAAGCGTTACAAATTTTACATTTTTTTAACTTAAATTTACCTCATTCCCCTCTTTGATGGTATGTTTTAGCCAGCTAACATGCAACGAGAAAAACATCAAAGAACATGGCTTCTTCTGCTTCTTATTTTTATTATTTTAAGTTTTCAATCTTGTATATCACATCGAGAAATGATTGTGATGGATCAAGGAGAATTAGATCAAGAAATTCGTGCATTTAAAGAATTACGAATTGATTCTTCTGTTGAATACAAAGCCTACACACTACAACCACACGATCAATTAATCATCAGAATTAATGCTTTTGATGGTAGTACAGAAGAGTTTTTAAGCCGTTCCTTTGCTACTGAAAATCAACAAGCTAGTAATATAGACTATAGCCCTGCTTCTATTTATTTTTCAAGTTATAATATTGATGAAAAAGGATTTGTAACCTTACCTATTCTTGGAAAGATGGACGTAAAAGGAATGACGGTTGAAGCATTAAAAGAAAAACTGGATACCGAGTATGAACCATACATGAAATTTGCATCAACCACAGTGAAGTTAGCAAACATGCGATTGACCATATTAGGTGAAATTAATGACCCTGGCGTTCATTATTTATACAATGAAAAAACCACTCTACTAGATGCGATTAGTCTGGCAGGAGATTTTACCGACTTTGCAAATTTAGAACGAATTAAGTTGGTTCGCCAGACAGATCAAGGAACGAAAACCGTGTTTATCAATTTAGGAAAACCTGATTTTATTTACACCGAATATTATTATATCCGTCCCTACGATTTAATTTATATCGAACCACTAAAAGAAAAAGCCTTGGATTCAAGTGCTCGTTCTCTAGGTGCTGTTTTATCAGCGTTATCTATTGTAGCTGTTATTATTAATGCCATTATTATCAGACGGAACTAACGTTAGATAATTAACATACTATACGAATAAAAACCCTTCAACCGATTGTTAAAGCCTGATAAGTAAGGGGTACTAAAAAAACGGGCAAAAATTTTGAGATCAAAAAAAAGCTGAAAGAGTCGCAGAATAAGGCGTCTGAAGTATTTTTTTGATCTCTTTCGGGAAAAATTTCTGCCCGTTTTTTCCCCTAGAACTACTTATGAAGTCTAGCTTTAAATAAAAAAGAATTATTTTTAACCATAACTTACTAGCAAACATAATTGTGAGAAAACTTACATGTCGTTATTTGATTATTCAAATAGCAGCACACTATAGGTAAATTTACTATACCTTAACTACTCGATTATTGTACTGTCCTAGTATAAGTTAATGATTTGCATACAAATGAATATAATTTTAACAAGTCGATAGTCCGATTTGTTAAAGGCTATCATTTTAAAACAACTATGATGGACAGTTTGAGAACAGTAGATCGACATACGAATGGCTCTGAAGTAAATTTGAAAACGTTTTTCAAGCAACTTCTTCGATATAAATTTCTATTCTTAATTAGTCTTGCTTTTTTTATTGGACTTGCTTTTTTATACAACAAAATTGCAACACCCATTTATGAAGTAGGGACTTCTATTTTGATTGACCCTTCTGGAAAAAGCCGAAGTTTGGGTGAAAGCCAGTATGTTGGTGGAAGTGTGAGTCAAATTGATATGGAGAAAAATATTTTCAATGAAATTGGTATTTTAAAGTCTTTTGCACTAGTCAAAAAAACATTAGAAGAGCTCGATTATGGTGTTCGTTATTCAGCAGGAACTTGGTATAAAATGGAAGAAATGTATGGCTATTTTCCATTTGAGGTGGAAGTTTTGACGGATCGAGTCCAATTGTATAGTACACCTTTCGAGGTAGAAATACTGAATGATGAAACGTATTCTTTGATAATTGATGCAAATGAATTTTATGTGACAAAACCCGATTTGAGTGGAACGAGAAAGGTAGAAGCACCTATCGAGTTCGCAAAAAAATACCAGTTTGGAGAAGTTGTAGAACATGAATATTTTAGTTTTATTATACATAAACCTAAATATAAAATCTACGAAGCCGATTTTGAAGGAAAAGACTTAATTTTTGAACTGCAAAATATTGAAGATCTAACCAATGCGTATTTAGATAAATTAGAAGTTTATCAGTCTGATATTCAAGCAAGTATCGTACAACTTAAAACACAAGGTGCTGTGCTAGACAAAGAAATAGATTTTTTAAGTACGCTGACGAGTAACTACATGGCAGTCAATTTGGATATGCGTAGTGAAATCGCAGAACATAAAGAGAATTTCATTAAAGAACAGCTAGGGAGTATCACAGATTCGTTGGAAACAGCAGAGGCTAAAATTGAACGATTCAGGCGTAGAAATAATGCTGTTGATATTGATCGAACGCTCAATAGTTCTGTCGAACAACTTCGATCATTAGAAACTGAATTGAACCAAATTGAATTGAATAATAAATATTACAGACAAATATTATCTTACATAAAAAGCGCAGATTCTATTGACAAAATTATCGCTCCCTCTGCTGCAGGTATCAATGATCCGTTACTAAACGAAAATATTCTCGACCTAAAAAACTTGTATGCGGAGCGCACCCGAAAGCGGTTCTACAAAGGAGAAAAAAGTTATGATTTAGTCATTTTAGATCAGCAGATTGAAAATACTACAAAGTCTTTAACAGAAAACATTCGCAATTTGATTCGAGTCAATGAACTCGGTCGCAGTGATAAAAAGAAAAGCATTGCAAAAATAGAACAATCATTAAAGCACATTCCTAAAAGTGAAATTAGATTAGGGTCGCATGAGCGAAAAAGTGATTTATACGAGAATTTATATAAATATTTAAGTCAAGAATTAGCAGAAACGGGCATCGCACGGGCGGAAAATATGTCAAGTGCACAGGTTTTAGATGCTCCCAGAATGCTAGGTAATGAACCTATTTCACCTCAGAAAAAATTAATTTATCTATTAGGTGGATTGTTGGGACTTTTATTTCCTTTGGCTTGGGTTATTTTAGCGAATGCAATGAATACGGGTATCAATGATTTGGCACATTTAGAACAAATTTCACCAATTCCTGTTGCTGCATCTATCGTACATGCAAAAGGGACTTCCAAAATTGGATTTTCTAAGGATAATCAATGGCAGGTGGAGGAAAGTTTCCGAGATTTAAATGCCAGTTTACAATTTTTGGTGAACGATAATGAAGCAAACGTTATTGGAATGACATCGACTATTTCTGGGGAAGGGAAAACATTTTGTACTACTAATTTAGCACTTGCCATTGCCCATTCAGGTAAACGGGTTTTGGTAATCGATACAGACTTTAGAAATCCTAGTCTTTTTCAGGATATTTCAGAAGGAAAATCAAACCTAACGGATTATCTAAAACGAAAAACAAATTATGTAGAACAAATAATCCATAAACATCCAGATAATCATAATTTGAACTATATTCCTATTGGGAAAACGGCAGCTAATCCGCAAGAACTGTTGTCAAATACGCTCTTGACGACGATGATTGGAGAATTGCAGCATCATTACGATTATGTGTTGATTGATACACCCGCTGTGGGCTTAGTTTCTGATTATTTATTGTTGAGTAAGTATATTGATGTACACTTATTTGTATTACGTCATAAGGTTTCGAAGTTACCGTTCTTAGATGAATTGCTTCGATTAAAAGAAAAAGGTAGAATGGAAGAAACGTTTCTGGTTTACAATGATGTTCCTGTTCGTTCTTATAAAAATGGATTGGTAAGAAATCGGAAAAATATTTATTCTCAAAATAGCTAAACGCTCTATTGAAGTATCAAAAATGGATTATTCTCTATATCAATATGGCTATTTAGGATTGGCGGCAGCTCTGACGGCCTTGTTGGTGTATAAAGCTAAATTTAAAGATAAATTAGAACATTTTTTTATTGGTTTTTTCTTAATGACGGGAGAAATCAACACGATTTTGACCTTCAAAATACCTGGTTTATCATTCTTTGAAATCCAACCCGTACGGTTTCTGTTTTTCGTTTTACTATTCTATATTCTAAGAAAAATCCTATTCTCTAAAGGAACGGTTTTAAAAGGATCCAAAAAGGGGAAAATCCCTTGGTTTATGATTTTTTTATTACTGAATATCACATTTGTTCTAATTTCCCAAATTATAAATATTCAAATTATTACGGGGCAAGAAGTTGTAGTGTATTCTGTGTTTATGCTCAATTTTTTAGTACTGATTTATGCGCTGCGTATCTTATTGACTAAATCGAGTATTGACTTTTTAGGAAAAACCATTATCATTGGGGCAATGACTTCTTGTTTCATCTCTTACGTTCAATTTGGACTTGATCCTGCTTTTATGCGTATTGGTGATTTTAGAGGTGCTTTTGGAGATTTTTTACGTTCTAATGGATTATTTAAAACAGAATATTTTAATGCTTATTTTCTCATTGCTGCCATTGTCTGGACGTTGGCAACCATGCGAAATAATCTGCTCAAATATGGTATTATAATTTTTTTGAGTTCAGGTGTTTTCTTGACGTTTCATAGAATGAGTTGGTTGGTTTTGGCGTTCATCATATTAGTTTATTTTATCAAATTTGAACGTCCGTCCTATGCCGCTTTGTCGTTTATGAGCTTGGGAGGAGTTGTGTCAATCTTAATGATATGTATGTTATTTTTTAATGATATTATGAACTCAACTCTGGTAAAAGAACGCTTAACCGATCATGTTGACGGACGAGCGGGTTATTATACCATGGTTTTTAATAACATTGGGGATCAGCCAATCTGGGGTTTTGGAAGTAAAGAAAATGAAATTTACTTTCAAGACATGATGCTGGTCACGAGTAGTCGAGATCGAGCAACAGGAGCAGAGGGTGACATTCACAGTGGTTATTTTCAGACTTTATTTTTCTACGGGATTCCTGCTTTTTTATGCTTTGTAGGATTCGTGCTTTGTACAGTTTGGTATTTTGAAGTACTTAGTCGACAACATTTATTTTTTGCGATCCCTTTTTTAGTTGCGGTTCTATTTTTATTTGCTAATTTGACCAATACATTGTTATTTGATAAATATGTATCTACGCTCCTAGCTTTCCACATCGGGATTGGTTGGGGCGCACGTTATTTGACGGAGTTTAGAGTGAAGGAATGATTTAATAAGGTTTTTAATGCACTAATGCTTTAATAATTCTGTCCTACTTTTAGATTACAAATAAGTGCTTTTACTACTTTTAAGTTCATAGAAATAATATGATCGAAACCATAAAATCGTTTTTTAATAAAGGACATGAAAGAACTATTCGTGCCAAGAAAAATGTATTTTATTCATTGATCCTCAAAGGCTTAGGTCTATTGATTGGCTTTGCCTACTTTCCATTATCACTGGCTTATCTGAGTGATGAAAAATTTGGCTTATTTCTAACACTCGCTTCCATTATTGACTGGTTTGCCGAACTCAATATTGGAATTGGAAATGGGTTACGGAACAAACTAGGTGAAAGTATCGCCGAAGGAAACGACCTCAAAGCACGCACCTATATTAGTACAGCTTACACAGCTTTAGCAGGAATTTTTTCGGGTGTTTTGATCGTGTTTGTGTGTGTCAATTTCTTTTTACCGTGGGCGGTTTGGTTGGGCGCAGACGAGGTAGGCATGCAAGATGAACTGGCATTATTGGCTGTATTTATGATGGCAGCCTTGGCTATTCGATTTGTATCTTCATTGATTTATGAGGTGTTTTATACACTACAAAAATCAGCCTTTGTCAATGTATTTAATTTTCTGACAAAGCTCCTTTTCTTAATTCTACTTATTGTCATTATCAATACAACAGAAGAATCGCTCCTACTTTTTGGTGCTGCCAAAACGTTGACCTTTGCGTTTGTTCCATTAGCGGTTGGCTTTATCTATTTTCGAGGAAGATTCTACACTTTTCGCCCTTCTTTTAAACTGGCGAAGTGGGATTTTTTAAAAGATATTTTTACACTCGGCATTCAGTTTTTTGCGATTAAATTAGCGATGTTAGTCATCCATAAAACCAATAATTTTTTAATATCAGGGTTTGTATCACCTGCCGAAGTACCACCTTATGAAGCAGCATTTAAGTACTTGTCTATCTTTCTGATCTTCTTTTTATTGTTGACAGATCAATTGTGGGCAGCCAATGTAGAGGCCTACAAAAAACAAGAATTGGACTGGATGCGAAAAACGATTGAACAAACCATAAAAATCTGGTTAGGAACAGTTGTTTTGTGTGGGATAATGGTTGCTATTTCTCCGTGGGTGTATCAACTTTGGTTGGGTGATGAACTTCAAATCTCTATGTCCATGACGATTATTGTTGCCGTCTCAATCCTATTGACCACTTGGGTCAATTTATTCAATCTAGTCCTTAACGGAACGGGCAAAATTCGCTTACAAATGTATGCTTGGATCGTTGCAAGTTTGCTAAATATTCCCGTTTCTATTTTTTTTGCTACAAAGCTAAACATGGGTACCAACGGAATTATTCTAGGAACTGTGGTTTGTCTTTTGCCACTAGCCATCCTATCTCCTATTCAGGTTTTTAAAATATTGAATCAACAAGAGAAAGGAATTTGGGGGAAATAATAACCAGCTTAAAATACAGATAATTTATGAATAAATTCTAATGACTTCGCCATTCACTCTTCCACATACACTGCGCACATAACCATGCATCATTTTATCCATTGGAATAGGTGGATGACCAGGAAAATAGCTTTCATATTTGGCGTAAGCATCCATCACGACACCTGAAGAAACAACGTTGACACGTTTTTCATCTTCCATTTCTAACGCAACTGCCTGTACAAAACTATGAATACCACCGTTTACCATAGCTGCACTTGTGGTTCGATAAACAGGGTCATCTGCTAAAATTCCAGTAGTTAAGGTAATAGAACCTTTGCGCTTTAAACATTTTTGTCCGATACGAACAACATTGACCTGCCCCATTAATTTACTCCGCAATCCAATATGAAAATCCGTTTCTGATAAGTCTTTAAAAGGTGCCCATTTGGCTTCTCCTGCGGCACATATAATAGCATCTAACTTTCCCGATTTTTTGATTTTCTTAAATAGTTTTTTAATAGATCGTGTATCTGCAATATCAACTGGGTAGTCTTTAGAACTTCTTCCTGCAACCAGTACTTGGTGATCTTTTGAAAAATGTTCTACTATCCTTTTTCCGATTGTACCTGTTCCACCGATAACTAATATTTTCATATTGATGTGTTTATGAATGGTGTAAATGTCAAAAATACATTTTTTTAATTGTAAACACATTGTAATCTAAATGTACTTTATTCCTTGAAATATTAAAAGCCTCTGCTTATTTTAGCATAGAGAAAAATATCAGAATCAACTGGCATACAAGTTTTATTCTAATAAATATCGAATACCAGCCTCTAATCCAATACCAAGTAGTCGCTCTGTTACGAGATCATGGGCTGAACCGTTTCGTAAATCATTCAATTGATAACGAACATTTAGTTGGGTGAAACCAACCATTGTACGGTTCAGATAAAAATCACCACCAATACCAATTACACCAAACCAAAGCACTTGGCTAATCTCGTCATCAATCATTTCGTTACTAACATGACTTTCATACTGAAATTCTGAAACTATTGTATTTAGATAGAAATTTGGTGCAATACCAACTTCTAAATAAGACTGACAGATAGAGCGTGCAAAAATATATCGAATACCAATTGGAACTTCTATCATTTGATATCTATATTTGTAATCTACACCGTCAATATTATCTGCAATTTTACTAATATCATTGAGGTTTACGTTATTATCAAACGGATTCGTTCCTGTGATATTGAAACCTGATCTCGAATATCGTATGCCTGTTTTTATCAATATATTTTCTGAGGAACTGTAGTTATAGTTGAAACCTATTCGATAACCTAATTGAGGACTTTCTAAACTTTTTCGATTTGCAAGTATTTGAGCGACAGAAGCTTGACTGGCATCGCCCGTAATTCGACGAAAACCATAATCACCTCCGATAGTAAAATCAATAGAGTTGATTTGCCGATAATATTGTCCATGTAGATCTGTACAGATTAAGGTTGTAAAGCACAGCAATATGGTTAGAATATAGATTGGATATTTCATTTGAATGGTTTTTGTTTTTTCAAAATAGTTGTACACAATAAGTATAACTACAAAAAGAAATATTAATTGTCATTATTATCCAAAAACACCTACCAATTTACTACTTTAGTTGCTCACTTAATGTACTAAAAATGACGATCAAAATAGCGGAGACCATAACAGAATTAGAAGGAATCTTAGCACTCCAACAAGAAAACCTAAAGTCTAATCTAACGATAGAACAGCAACAAAAGCAAGGTTTCGTTACGGTTGAACATACATTGGAACAATTACAAATTTTGAATGCCGTTGAACCACATATTATTGCTGTAGATGAAGGACTAGTTATTGCTTACGCATTAACTATGACAGCCGCT
Organism: Saprospiraceae bacterium; assembly: GCA_020628085.1. Lineage (GTDB taxonomy): Bacteria > Bacteroidota > Bacteroidia > Chitinophagales > Saprospiraceae > JAHDES01. The sequence continues at coordinate 2,207 of JAHDFQ010000118.1, read as the reverse complement.
GCAAAAAAGGAGATTCCTTTGCTCGTTCCCATGTTTGAAATGTTTGAAAAAATAAAATACCAAGGCAAACCGCTTTTGGCGTCTGACTATTATGTAATGGGTCAGATTTGTATTCATCAAAATTATACGGGAAAAGGTGTTTTTAGACAATTATATGATAAGCACAGAGCCGTTTTTGCCCCCAAATTCAAATACTTTTTGACTGAAATATCAACTTCCAATAAACGCTCTATTCGAGCGCATGAAAAAGTAGGTTTTAAAACTATTCATACATTTCAGGATGATATAGATGAATGGAATATTGTTTTGTTGGAAATGAGGCACTAGGAAACAAAATGAAGAGGTGACTCCAGTCACCTCTTCATTCCGCAGGTTTTAATAAATTTAGATTAGTACTTTTAGTACTTATAATGTAGGTTTATATTCTTCGAATAGATATAATCTTAATAGGAATACCAGGTTCTCGAACACATAGCGCAGGGCAAGGAGATACAGGAGAAGTAAAAGAATACTCTATTTCCAATAACTCCATATTTTTATAACTTTGACTATCAAAATCTTCAAGATTGATTGCGTCTAACTTTGTTTCGCTGTATTCTACTATATCACTATATACAGGTTGCTCATCAACTAACTCCATATTTGAGCAGCATTGACTTGGTTTGGAAAACTCAATAATAGCTGTTTTGATGCTATTTTGTTCAATTATATTTTGTCGAGAACAACTGGACATGCACAGAAGCATCAAAAGGGAAAAAGTAAAATATTTCATAATATAGTTTTTTAAATCTAAACCAGACCATTTACTACATTAGACATATCTGAAACTATAAATGGTTGGGTTTTAGTGAGAAACTTATTTGTTGATAACATTTCATTCTTACGGAATTAACCCACCGATCAATTGAATAATATCCGTTTCTATTGTTTTTAGGTTGAAAAAAGCATCCAAACGTGCCTGTTCTGCATTAAGGTAAGACAGTTGAATCGCTCGATAATCAAACGAATTAATTTGTGCGCCCTTAAAACGTTCTTCGGCAATATCCAAATTTCGTTGCGCATTGTCAACCAACTGCGTCGTAATTTCCAATACCCGTTTTTGATTGTTATAATTGGCAGTCGCAATCTCAATTTGTCCCGATAAATTACGTTTGAGGTCTTCAATATTAAGTTGATTGATGAGTTGTTGTATCTGTGCGTTTTCAATATTTCGTTTTCTCGCACCCGCATCGTATAGCCGATAACTTGCATTCAAATTAATAAAACCATTGAAGGTTTTGGCGGTGACTGCATCCAGACTAAATTCCATACCTTGGGCAACTCCTGTTCCTTGTGAGAGCGTAGCATTATAACTCATTCCAGCCCCCAAACTCACAATGGGAGAGCGAGCGGATTCTGCTAAACGTGTATTAATATCACCTAATTCTCTGATAATTTGTAAATTTTGAAGATTTCTGTTGTTGGCAAATAATTGAGTTTTGAGATCGTTTGCATTATAATCTGGTGCTTCATAAATGAGTTTTTCAGTCAATTGATAAGTTGTTTCTAACTCATCAATTCCCATCGCTAGGTTCAAATTTCGGAATGAATTATTCAAGTTTTGAACCTGTATTAAATAAGTTGTCGAATCATTCAAATAAGCATCCTGTGTCTGTAATAGATCAAATTGTCCAGCCTGACCAAATTCTTGTCGTACTTCTTGCCGTGCAATCCGATCTCGTGAAAGCACCAATAATTGATCTAATGTTTTGATGCGTTCCTGTTGAATTAAAATTTGATAATAGGCTAAAATAATGGTACGAGTAGCATTTTCAATGGCAATTTCGGCATTCAACTCTCCTTGTAATTCAATTTGTTCCAATTGTTGTTTGGTGATTTTAAATTGATTACCGTTGTATATCACCCAATTTAGGTTGGCGGCTGGAGTGATGCCTGTTCCAAAAGATGATAATTCTGTCAAGAACGATGCTGGATTATTTTGATTGGTGTATGTATTTCCATTTCCCACACTTACATCTACCGTTGGATAACGACCCGTTGCTTTCCACGTATTGTTGTTTTGTGCAATCACCGTATTTTGCTCTGCAATTTTGATTTGAAAGTTATTTTCCAAGCCAATTTGGATCGCATCTGCTAAACTTAGCGGTGCTTGTGCAACGATTGAAAAGTGAAAAAGGATTCCTATAAAAAGTAATGAATATTTCATT
>JAHDFQ010000117.1 GCA_020628085.1 Saprospiraceae bacterium | reverse complement strand
TCGTATTATTTGTAGCTGTGCAATTTGCTGTAGGATTGGATGTTGTACTACCAACGATTGCACTACATTCATTGGTGCAGCCTGTTGTTCCATCTGTTACTGTAACCATATATTCACCAGCTACCAATCCTGTGATCGTAGCGGTATTTCCTCCAACACTCGTTCCTGAACTATCTTCCCATGCATACGCAGGATTTGCGGCGTTAGTAGTTACACTAGCTGTACCATCAGGGGTAGCACAATTGGTATTATCGGTAGAAGAACAATTGACTGTTGGAAGCGTCAACCCATCGACATTAATAGTTATACAATCACTTTCAAACTCACAGTTCCCCGTGCTGCAAGAACCAATAGCTGATACTACTGCCCGATAGTAAGTTGTCATAGAAGGAAAATCGGGTGTGAAAGAGCTAGATGCAGAATTAGGTATGGCTATCCAATCATTGGCATCACAACTAGTAGTAGTCATTTCCCAGCGTACAACTGATCCAGTAGTAGTTACCATTAGTGGAGTTATGGTATCGTCACAATTAGGAGATTGATCTCCTACAATGGTTATATTTGGTCGAACGATAAGATTAACATTGAAAGTTAGTTCAAATGCTCCGCAAGCAACATTCAGTCCATTAGAGCCTTTTCTAAAAGTACCACATCCACTTGTTTCTGATAAAGATATAGTTTGCTTACAGACTAAATCGCTCAAATCCAGTCCTGTGGTCGCACCAACTGATTCCCAAGCACCGCCACAAACAATACCTCCGTCACAAGGAAATAACTCATTTAAAAAAACGATCTCATTTGCATCAGCAACACAATAGGTAATATCCACCGTTTGTCTATTTGGTACAGGACAACATTCAGATAAGGTGGCTAATGCTTTACCTCCTTCAACCGCATCTGGTGCGGGAGGAGATGGCACAGCAGTTTGTAAATAGTTTAGGTCAGTATCAAACAAGGCTACACAATCTTCAATAATAGAAAAGGTTGAAACATACAATAGATCTGTAGTTTGACTATATGCTAAACCTCTCACACCATAAAAACCGACTCCCTCTTCGTCATCATCAATAGGTGACATTCCGATATAATTGAAAGTGGGTGCTGGTCCAAATTTCAAAATATAAGAAGCAAAAGGAGAATAGTTACGATCTTGACGAACAGAAATATATATGTTACCATCATTGTCCGTCACTACTCCTGCCATCAAGGCATTGTCATTCGGGAAAGGTGCGGGCAAGATTGTTGCTGATACGCAGGTATTGGGGTCGTTATCAAAATCATCTTCCGTAAAGTACCAAAAATAGTTTTCAAAACGTCCAGTACCAGAAAGCGCATAGAAAATTCCAGTATTGGGATCACGATAGAATCCCCAATCTACATTTGGATAGTCTTCGCATAATTGCACTGTTCCCGTAACCGTTTGACTACAAATATCCGCCTTGTAAATGATACCATTATCTGGCTGGAAATTAACTGGACCTCCATTATTATAAAAAAGACTATTGCCGTCCGAAGAAAGATTGAATAATCCTTGATCAGAAGTGATAGCGAAATCGGATTCTGGAAAAACTTCACCCTCACAGGTTAATTTTCTTATTTCTCCCATATTAAATGATTCTCCAATATATAAAAAACCATTTAAATCAGCCCCGAGACCGTGTGGACTAGTAAGTTCTTCTCCTGCCGCTGTATTACTAAACCAAGGGTCACCAATTTCATTTAAATCACCATCGGAGGCAATAGCATATTTATGTACAGATCCACCGTTGCTAATATCATTCAAATAGAGCATTTCAGTACAATCACAACTAGCTGTACAATCTTGTAATTGTAAAGTCACCGTCACATCTGTATAACAATCATCATCACCATTAAATACTCGGATGGTATAGTCTTGAGAACTAGTAGGATTGGCAAGTATACCAAATTGAAGTGGAAAGGTTGATCCAATAGCAGTAGCATCGGTAAACCCTAACCCAGTATAACTGCTGCCAACTACATAATCATAGTGAGTAGCATTACGGGCGGAAGATATCTGTAAGTAAGCATCATCATTCGGCATGCCATTAGTACAAGAAGCAGCTAAAGCGTAGGCATTAACTTCTGGAACTTCACATCCAGCTGGCTCATTCACACAAAAACCTGTAATCCATTGAGAAGAGACACTACCTGCAAGATTGAAGTTATTAGGCGATTCTGTAATATCCACTACTTCACCAATTGACCACACCATCTCATCTACTAATTGCCCACCTAAATCAATAACTAAAAGCCCGTCTGAATTGTCTGTTGTTCCCCAAATATATATTGAATTTCCGACAAAAGCATAGGTTACATCACTTGGTGTTAACTCATTATAAGCGAAGGTACTAGGATCTAGTTCTGTACCACCATTACTAAATGTCAATATGGTAATTTCTGACCGAACAGGTGAACTTTCTCGATTTCCTTCCATGCCACCAACAAAAATAGTATTGACTGGTATAGCATTATTAAAGGTAAAGGTTTCGGTAGGAAAATCTGTTGGAGATAAATTTGATTGATCGGCACCTGCCCCCGTCAATCGCAAAGCATTAAGGCACCCAAAAGGATTGCTCGTATATTCATTTGGCCCAGGCGTTCCACCTGCCGGTGATAATCCACTGAAGGTTGCTGTAAGATTGTTGCCATTTCCGTCAAAATCATTCCAAGTCTGAACAGATTGACTATTATCAATCCAACCACTGCCACCATTCCAACCAGCAGCATCAAAACCGATGACTGTTTGATTTGGTCCACAGCCGCCGTTGGGCATACAAACCGCTAATACAGCAGGGTCTGCATTATTAGTGGGATCATCGTCGTCGTCGGGATCTGAATCAAATCTATCATCCCATGAAACATCAGTGAAGTCTTCTCCACCTTCTGAGCCAAAAGCCATTGCCGTATTTGAATAAATACCTTGATTACTAAAGCTCGGTTTAACTACAACGTGCATTAATATTCTCGCTTCAGTATTCCCATTTAGATTACTAGAACTCAAAAGTAGTTCGGTGTCGGTATCACCGTTAAAATTATTATTAATATCCAATCCACCGTTGTTTGTATCTAAACGGTCTCCGCCCCAATCCGTTGTGGAAATATAGTACTCTCCATCATTTAGATCGTTAGGGTCTTGAGAAATTTGTGCCGTATTGTTAAAAACACCAAAGCCATTACCAGCTAAATCATCCACCACTCGAATATTAGTCATACTTCCGCTTTCAAAATTTTCTATTTCAAAAGTGTAATGCAAAGTATATGTTCCATTAGGTCCTGGTTCGGCACGTTCACGACTGGGACTATTTGGTTCGTAGGCTGCTTTTGCAAGACCTATTTGGGCATAAGTAGAATGTGTAACTGAACAAAAGATTATAAAAATTAAAAAAGAGAAGATGTATGTTCTGAAAAGTAAGTAAATTGGTTTCATTCTTTTTTATTAGAGTATTAACATAAAAATTGTCAAAATCTAGCTTGTAATTTTGGGGAATACATTTTAATGTACTTATCACTATTCTTCCAAATGACATACCCCTTATTCCTGTTTTAACTACATATTTGGGTAAAAACAGATATATTTTTAGCATTGTATCCTAAAACACAATTTCTCGAAGTACATTTGATTAGAGTTGATTGATTTTATTTTTCAGTTTGAAGCAATTATTCTATCTTCCCGATGGATTTCATTTTTACCATCAACTTTTTTAATTTTTGATTCTCAGAATGGTTATTTATGATTACCATATTAGATGTACGAATTTCTCTTATTGGAGAAAATATATCTTCTTATTGACTCTTATTTTGATATGTCTCAGATCAGTGGGAGCTACTGTGAATCAAAGTGATTTCGATCAATTTGGTCAATACTATAAAAAACGACAGTTCAAACAAGCCTTTCAAGAATTAGATCGTTTAGAAAAAGAAATCAGGTTATCACCTGATACAGCTCTTTTATTTGATGTATATTATAGAAGAGGACGGGTATTTCAAACTAGTAAAAAATTTGAATTGGCTATTGAGAGCTATACTAGAGCCACGACTCATCCGAAATTCTCAACTACTTCAAAGAATAGTATTAAAGTTTTATATCGAAGAGGTTTCTGCTATTACCAAATCCATCAATTTGATCGTTGTATAGAAGATATGTTTTCGGTTATTCATTGTCATAATGAAATAGAGGAACCTGATCCTTACTACCCAGTTAATGCGTATATAATTCTTGGAAGTATCGCTAAAAAGCAATCTCGCTATCAAGATGCTAAGCAATATTATGAACGAGCTTTAAAGTTAGATGCCACGTTCAGGCAAGAAATGACAGGTATGATTTTTAATAATCTAGCACAAGTATATGGAGAAACAAAGGAATTTGACGCAGCAATAAATGTACAATTACGTGCATTGGCTTTTTTTAAAGTAAAAAATGATTCTACAAGCGTAGCTTTAGCCAATACAAATATTGGTATCATTCTAGGTCAGAATAATAATTTGGAAAAAGCCGCTTCCTATTTTGAACGTGCAATGAAATATCTCAAAAATGAAAATAAAGGGCAAGATATTCGTGCATTAGCATACAGCTGGTTAGGAACGGTGTATTCGCAGAACGAACAGTTAGAAATAGCCAAAATTTATTATGATTCTAGTTTAGTCATTTCCCGTCATTTACCTGATAATATTAATCTAGCTCGAAACTTAAATCGTGCAGGTAATTTCTATTTTCACAATGGTCATCAAAAAAAGGCACTCATATTATATCAAGAAGCCTTAGATATATACTCAGAATTCAAAATTGAACATAAAATTTGTTTGGGGCATTATAATGTAGGGATGACTTATTATAAACTTCAACAAATCGAGCAAGCGAAAGAACAATTGGAAACAGCTACAGAACAAGCAAAAGTAAATTATTATGCAGATATTTTATCTAATTCATATCGACTACTATCAGATATTGCCCAGTTAGAAAAAGATTATCCATTAGCCTTATCTTATGCTAATTTATTTTCATCCATTCAGGATACTATTAAAAGAAAAAGTAACGTAGCGGAAGTTGCTAATTCTGTGAGTATCTATGAAAAACAAGCCAGTGAACTACTATTGGCTCAAGCTAAAATTGACCAACTCCAACTATCTGAAAAAGCACAACGCAATTATATTTTATTTGCAATATTAACCATTATACTAATGGGAATGGGTATATTAAGTTACTACAGAAGAAATCGTCAACTCAAAGAAACCAACAGTGAACTCCAGCGTAGTACAGCTATTTTACGTAAAGCAAAAGGGATACTTGGAACAGAAAAGAAGGATTCCAATGCAGAAGAATTATCTCCCTTGCGTGCGCTTATCAGCGAAGTGGAGAGTCTAGAAAAAATCATCCAGCAAGATCAGCCTTCTTCTAATCGACAAAATCGTCATTTGATTGAACAGGTAGAGCAACTCAAAATGTATTTATTTACGCTTGCTCATGATTTACAACTTCCGATTTATCAAATTAAAGATCAACTAGAATCTGTCATATCAACACTAGATTCCAATAAAGAGTTAAATAAAACTGCCCTAGGGGATACACTAGAAGCTACAACCAACCTGCAAAAACTTCTACATAGTTTTTTAGATTCTAAAAGAATAGATGAATCTGAATTATTCTACTCTGAAATATCTACGGAGGAAATTATAGAGACACTACAAGATAAACTTAATTTAGATCATCATATTCTAGATTATAAAAACTTGCCTATTGTAAAAGCGGATGCTTTGTTATTAAAACAAGTTTTCCAAAACCTAATTGATAATGCTATTAAATTCACAAAAGAAGTGGATACTCCAATTATCAATATTACAGCGGAAAAAAGAGGTAGTTTTCACCAATTCAAAGTAATCGATAATGGAATTGGTATAAACGTGTCAAGTATTGAGTCTATCTTCGAACCCTATGTCAAAAACAAAAACCATAAACGAAAGGGCTATGGAATAGGACTTCACCTAGTCAAACGTATCATTGAGAAGCATAAAGGCAGCGTTGCTGCACGAGTAAACCCCAAAGGAGGTACGATTATTGAATTCCACCTACCTATTGTTCAGTAACTTACGAATCCTTAATCTGATTATAAGAGTTAATTGCTTGCACCCTATTATTTACTTCTAATGCTTTGTATATTTTTTTGATATAATATCGGAGAGTATTTATTTTCATGTTCATTACACGTGATATTTCTTTATATTCCCTCCCTTGGGCTAAAAGCTTGAGGATTTGCATTTCTTTGGTAGTTAAATTTACAGAAGAGGCTTGGGACGAAGGATTTAAACTCAATATAATTTTTCTAGCCATGTTAGGTGATAAAAACGCACCCCCATTTTTATATCCCTCTATTTGACATTTGAAATCCGCAATAGTAGCTGATTTTACAATGTAGCCTGTTGCCCCATTCATAAATGAACGCATTAACATGTCTTCATCTTCATATATAGTATACATTACAATCTCAGCTGTTGGCAAAACCTTTTTTATTTTTGGAATATATGAGATAGACATTTCTCCATCCAAATTGATATCCAAAAAAATTAATTTAGGTTCATTTTTATTGATCTTTACATCTATAAGAAAGTCATGTACTGATTTGAAGGTTTCTTGGTATGACAAGCCAGAAAATTCAGATAAAATCCGTTCAAACTTATCTCTCCATATGTTTTCATCCTCAATTAGTACTACTTTTAAGACTTGCTCAGGTATCATATAAAATCTAACTATTTGAACACTATTTACTTAATATATAGACTCTAAATAGTTATCTATCACCTCAAAAATACATATTCTAAAACGCTTCTACTCCATTGACCGTCGTATATTTAAAACTTAATTTTTTATCTGGATAAATACGCTTGAAAGCGGACTGTACCATGATTGTTGCCTCATGGAAGCCACATAAAATAAGTTTTAATTTACCTTCATACGTATTTATATCACCAATAGCATAGATACCTTCAACATTTGTGCTATAATCTACCGTATCTACCTCAATGGCACTTCGGTCGATAGCTAATCCCCATTCACCAATGGGGCCAAGTTTGGGTGATAAACCGAATAACGGAACAAAATGATCAGTGGATTGAATCAACTCTCCTTGCTCTTTTTGTTTAATGACAACATCTGTCAATTTACCGTTACCTTGCAGACCTGTTACTTGCGCATCTGTCAACAAATTGACTCTTCCTGCATGTGCTAGTTCCATCACTTTTTCAACAGAATCTAATGCACCACGGAATGACTTCCGACGGTGTACCAACGAGATTTCTTTGGCAACATCTGCTAAAAAGATCGTCCAATCCAAGGCAGAATCTCCGCCACCTGCAATAACGACCCGCTTATCTCGATACAATTCTGGATCTTTAATGATATATTCTACCCCTTTATCTTCAAAATCCACAATATTACTAATAGGAGGTTTTCGAGGTTCAAAACATCCCAATCCACCAGCAATAGCAATCACAGGTGCATTGATTTCTGTTCCTTTGCTTGTGGTCAGTTTAAACGAATCATCTTCCAAACGTTCGATTTTCTCAGCACGTTCCCCTAGTGTGAATCCAGGTTTGAATGGTGCGATTTGTTCCATCAAATTATCAACTAGATCACCTGCCAAAATAGATGGAAAGCCAGGAATATCGTAAATGGGTTTTTTGGGATAAATTTCTGTCAATTGCCCACCTGCTTGTGGCAATGAATCAACCAAGTGACATCGAAGTTTTAATAGTCCTGCTTCAAAAACAGTAAATAACCCACACGGGCCCGCGCCTATAATTAGAATATCTGTCTGTATCATTTTTTTTTTCGTGTTCATGTGCGCACGCCTACCTGCCGCAGGCAGGTGTTCACGTGTTCACGTTTTGTGCTCTCTGTTTATCTAGCACGTTTATTTTTTATTATAATAATTAGGATGTAATCCACATTCTTTTTTATCTGTTCCAATCCATCTGCCCGAACGTCCCTCACCTTTTGAGGTACAATGTTCACAGCCAACAGAACCATATCCTTGCGTTACAAGCGGATGTTGAGGAAGTTTATGGTAATCTAAATGATATAGAAACTCACCTTCATCTATATCTACTAAAGGATGAAATTTCAAAATATCACCTTGTTTTTCAAAAACTCGCAATCGAGAACGAAAATCAGTTTGATAGCTCATTAAACCAGAAATCCATACTTTATGTTGAGCAACAATGGGTTCAAGTGGAACAATTTTGTTGATGGTGCAGCACATTTTAGGATGCTCTTTCCACCATTGTTCTTCTGTTGTAAGACCATTCTGCAACGGATCAGGTAGTACTTCTTCTACCTTTAAACCTAATAATTTGCTAACTTGTTCTTTATAAACTAACGTTTCATTAAAATGATAAGTTGTATTTATAAAATGAATCCGTTGACTTGGTCTTATTTGATGTAATAAGTGTAGTAAAAACACAGATTTTGTACCAAATGAAGAGGTCATCAATACATCTTCTTCTGCAAAGTATTCATACAAAACAGCAATCCGCTCTTTAAAAGAAAGTGGTGTGAAAATTTGATTCAAATCAGACACTCGATGGAGCATAGATTTTCCAAATTCTCTTTTGAGTACTTTGCCAATATTTTTCGTCATTGTCTTTCTATTGGTCGCTAATTGGGTTGTATTCATATTTCTCATTTTAATGAAAAAACAAGGTAACCCAATATTCAATTTGTCAAAAATTATGGGTATAAATCACCCATTTAATGAAGTCAATTTTAGTTTTCACGCTCTACTAAAGATGCTGTAATGGCATTCAATTCCTTTACTTTTTCTGTAAAATCTCCTTTCAGCCGATCCCGAATTATTTTCAAATTGCTTAGCAAATCAGTTGTATTATGAGGTAGTATTTCTTCTAATACTTGCCGAAAACGTTTGGCAAAAGTAGGTGACTTCCCATTGGTGGAAATCGCTACCTTCAAATCGCCTCTTGTTACAATTGATCCTAAATAAAAATCGCATAGATCAGGTGTATCTGCCACGTTAATCGGTTTGCCTTTTGCTTGTGCCGCAGCATGTACCTGACTGTTGACGGCTCTAAAATTAGTAGCCGCCACAATCAAGTGATGCCCATCAATATCATTTGGATTAAAGGGTCGTTGAATGATCGTAACTTTGTGGTTAGGGTATTGCTGGAGTAAATCAGAGACTTCTTCAGAAACCCACGTTGCCACTATTGTCACTTGGGCATCTGGACTGCTTTTAAGTATAAAACTCAATTTTTCATGACCAACTTCTCCTGCTCCCACAATGAGCATATTGAGCTGGTGTAATTTTAAAAATATTGGGTATAATGGATTCATTTTTTATAGTGTTAAAGCCAGCCTGCCGTAGGCAAGTGCGCATGCCTACCTACCGCAGGCGGGTGTTCATGTGCGCTCGTTTTTAGATAGTCGTAAACTCCTATCCTTTATTATTTTTTTACTGTTGATTCTTGGACGATTCTATTGAGTTCTGGATGTAGGGATACCACATCTCCAATGACGATAATACCTGGCGTGCTGAACCCAAGTGTTTCTACTTTCGCAGCAATAGTATCGACTGTCCCTAGTACGGATTTTTCGTTTCCACGAGACCCGTTCTGAATGACTAAAACAGGTGTTTCGCCTTTGCCTTCTTTTGAAAATAATGCTGTAATTTTTCGAATTTTTCGCATGCCCATTAGGATAACTGCTGTGGCAGATGATTGGGCTGCAACAGCAATATCTTTTGATAATGTTCCTGCTTTTGTAGTACCTGTTAATACCCAAAAACTTTCATTGATACCTCGACGGGTTAAGGGTACTTTTTGTAATTCTGGAACGGCAATACAACTCGAAATGCCTGGTATAATCTGCGTATCAATAACGAATGCTTCTGCAAAGGCTAACTCTTCATGTCCTCGTCCAAAGACAAATGGATCACCACCTTTTAAACGAACGACGTGCCCATGCGAATAGGCATATTGTACCAACATCATATTAATATCCTCTTGTGGATAACGATGATTATTGGCTCGTTTTCCTACATAAATTCGCAAAGCATCCTCAGGTGCATATTTTAGAATTTCTGGATTCACCAAAGCATCATACAATATGACATCGGCTGTTTGTAATGCCTTATAGGCTTTGATTGTTAATAAATCTGGGTCACCTGGCCCTGCCCCCACAATTGATATTTTAGCTGTATTATTCATTTCTTGTTGTGTTAATGTACTCACGTGTTCACGTGTTCATGTTTGAAAATTTATTTGAATATTATTTTATACCTTGATTTGCAACGTGAACACATGAACACGTTTAAAACAAGCGCACGTTGCTATGCTTTATAATAATTACTGATGACGGTTTTATCTTTTGATGTCTGAAGTTGTTCCTCTCGAATTGAGATGACCTGTTTGAAAAATTTGGTAGCTTCTTTTAGATAGCTGTTTGCAAATAATTCATTGGCTTCGTTTTGATTGATCTGTAGAACGAGGTCAGGAAATGTTTTTTCTAGGATGATTTCCTTCTCATCTACATAGTGTGTTTGAAAATCATTAATGATCCCTTTGTGTGTGTTACACTTAACATCTTTGGCCAATAGCAAGCCTTTTGCACCAATGACCATAGCAGAATAAGCATGGTAAATTCCATCATTAAAGGCTTGGTGTTCGATGGCTTCTGTAGCCAATTGAATTTTTTCCTTAGCATCATTTAAAATTGTTCCAACCATGTCAAGCGCAACACCTGCACACTCCCCTACTCCAATTTCTTGGCGATAAGCCTGATCTTGTCCCCAATCAAAAATGTCTGTTTCACCTAATAAATCTGTATTGGCTAATGGTTTGAGCAAATTATAAAAATAGATTTTGCCTTGTCGCTGATAATAATCATTAAAATATTCTCCTTCATTAGAATGATCTTCGTAGTCATTAAGCAACGCTCGTAGGGCATTTGGAATTTGTTTGGTTGGTAATTTGATGACTTTTTGAGCAATAAAACCCCGTCCTTCGACATCTACTCCACCGCCTAGAACGATCTGCATCGCAGGTATTACTAATGGTTTTTTCTTAATTGAACTACCATGAAATCCAATATTTGCTGCCATGTGTTGTCCACAAGCATTCATGCAACCACTAATTTTAATTTTAATATTGGATTCGTTTAATAAATGTGGGTATTCTTCTTGAACGACTTCTTCTAATTTCAAAGCTAAACCTGTGCTATTGGTTACCCCTAATACACAGGTATCTGTTCCTGGACAAGCGGTTACATCGGCTAAAGAATCAAAGCCAGGCTCGGCAAAACCCAACTGATCTAATTCGTGAAACAAAAATGGGATGGCACTCTCTGTAATATATTTTAGCAACATGCCTTGATTAACGGTCAGTCGAATGTCGTCGGTGGCATATTTTCGGATAATTTGAGCCAATTGTCGGGCTTTAGTAGCATGTATATCGCCTAATGGAATTCTGATTTGGGCAGCGAAATAACCCTTTTGCTTTTGCTCATAGACATTCGTGGTCACCCACGTCTCTAGTTTTTGAAGATTGATGTTTTTAGGTAAATCGTCTGTGATGGTAGCACCAAACTGAGTATTTTTGACTAGGTTTCGATCAATTACCACTGACTTATTTTTAATGGCAATTCTTTCTTCATTCACCAAATCTAAGAAACCATCTACGCCTAATTTTTTCACTAAAAACTTCATACGAGCTTTAAACCGTTTTTCTCGTTCCCCATATCGGTCAAATACTCGAATAGCCGCTTCCATAAATGGAATAATCTGATCTTCTGCTAAAAACTCATATGCCGTTGGTGCCACAATTGCTTGCGCACCCAGACCGCCAGCAATGACCACCTTAAATCCTCGTTGTTCTTCGCCATCAACAATCTTAATTCGTGGAATAAATCCAAAATCATGGAAATAGGTATAAGCCGAATCTCGATCAGAAGATGAAAATGCAATTTTGATTTTCCGACCCATATCTTGGCAAATTGGATTTCTCAAAAAGTATTCAAATGTTGCCTGTACATAAGGGGTCACATCGAATAACTCATCTGGATCAATTCCAGCATTTGGAGAAGCCGTGATATTTCTAACGGTGTTTCCACAAGCACCACGCGCTGTAATTCCCACCTCCGACAGTTGGGTCCAAATAGCAGGTGTATCCGTCAATTTTACATAGTGTAATTGAATATTTTGGCGAGTCGTCAAGTGTAGATTTCCACGCGTATATTGTTCAGATACATCTGCCAAACGAATTAATTGTTCGGTCGTTATTTTTCCATAAGGCAACTTCGTCCGAAACATTTGAACGCCAAACTGGCGTTGACCATATACCCCTCTTGTGAGTCGATAATGTTTAAAACGTTCTTCATCTTCTTTACCTTTTTTCAGGTTTTCAATTCTTTGTTGCAACTCTATGATGTCTTTGGCAACAACGTCAGATAATGTACTTGGGTCAAAATTGTGGCTCATAATTAGTGGTGGTTTAAAACAAAAAAAATCCCTTTCAGACACGATTGCCTGAAAGGGATTTGAACTATCTTTATTAATAAACTATATAGTCAATCTACCTCACAGGGAATCCTGTAAATCATGCAACAACAACAGCAGCAACAAAAAGTGGTCGATTGAATATTCATATTTTTAAACTTTAAACTTTAAATTATACATAAAAAAAAGCCTCGCCAGAATAATATTCTGGCGAGGCTTTTTAAAAGCTATCATCTTATAACCAGAATCACGGATTCATATTACAACAACAACAGCACACGCAAGTGTGAGTATTTTTAAGAGCAGTTGTATGTTGAAGTGAATACATGAAATTGATAAATTATGATTGCTTTAATTCAAAGCTATTCGCTTTTGATAAAACAATATTAGACCTTTTTTTGACACCATGCAATAATTTTTCAAAAAAAAGTTCATATTACTGCTAGAATTTATTTATTTAATTCGTTAACAAATCGACCTAAAACCATTTTTAATTTTAATTACATATTATAATCAAAACAATAAATCAAACCCATATGGTTTTACAAAATTTAATTTTTACAACAGGATATTGGTTTATAATCTATAAATTTTTATTTATAATAAACTTTAACACCTACATAACTATTTATTGGAAGTCAATGTCTAGAAAATACAATACCTTGTCTTATTCTCTATTATGTTAATCATTTTGTATTTTTGATTTTCTAATGATCGCCAAACCACATATATTTAAATGGATTTTAATATCAAAAATTGGATCTTGCTTTTCGTGCTTTGTTGCTCTAGTATCAGCTTGATGGTAGCACAAAATCCTCTTGAGCGACAACCCATAAATCGGAACAAAACACTTCAAAAAATCACTTTTGGCTCATGTAATAATCAAGCTAAACCGCAAGACTATTGGGCTCCAATTTTACAGAACCGATCTGATTTATGGATATGGTTGGGTGATATTATCTATGCAGACACGAAAGATATGAACTTAATGGCATCTAAATATGCAAAATTAAAGAATGCCCCATCTTATCAGTTGCTACGATCAAAATGTCCAATTATAGGTATTTGGGACGATCACGATTTTGGGGCTAATGATGCTTGTAAAACATATCCTAAAAAGTCGGAAAGCAAAGAGTTATTATTCAATTTTTTGGATATTCCAGCTACGTCACCTGCGCGGGTTCGGGCAGGTGCTTATCAGACATATACATTTGGACCAAAAGGTAAAAAGACACGCGTCATTCTTTTAGATACTCGATATTTTAGAGATGAAATAGAAGCAGCCCCTATTGGAAGTGGAAAGAAATATCTACCCAATCCGACTGGAACAATATTAGGAGAAGCGCAATGGAAATGGCTTGAAAGAACATTAACAGAAAGCGATGCTGACGTACATTTAATTGTGTCGAGTATTCAGGTTTTACCTACACAACATATTTATGAAAAATGGGAAAATTTTCCGAATGAACGGAAACGACTCATTTCTATGATTGAGAGAATCTGTCCAAAAAATCCTATTTTGCTATCGGGTGATCGGCATATGGCGGAGATTTCATCGCAGAAAATTGCAGGCTATGATGCCCCACTTATTGAGATTACTTCTAGCGGATTAACACATACGAGATCAAAAAATAAAGAAGAAGTCAACGACGGACGGATTGGTCAAACGGTGATTGATCGACATTTTGGAGTGCTTGAAATTGACTGGGATCAACAACCTATTCGGTTTAAAACAGAAATTCGTGGACTAGATAACAATGTGTTAGAAACATTTACTTGGACGTATTAAGTAGTCAGTCTTTTCAAATTTGGATAAATCATGCGATTATTATATTTACTATTATCACTGATTTGTAGCTCTACCATTCTTGCTCAAGTTAACTTGACCAGTTCTGACTTACCTATTATTGTTGTTAAAACCAATGGAAATACGATTATAGACGAACCAAAAATAACGGCGCATATGGGCATTATTTATAACGGTAAAGGACAGCCCAATCTAATCAGCGATCCATTCAATCATTATGATGGTCAAATTGGAATCGAAATCCGAGGAGCGACTTCTCAATCTATTTTTCCCAAAAAAAGTTATGGTTTTGAAACGAGATTAGCGGATGGTGAGAACAACAATGTAGAGCTATTAGGCATGCCCAAAGAAAACGACTGGGTTTTACACGCACCTTATAGCGATAAAACATTGATGCGAAATGCCCTGACTTATAAAATGGCGCATTTAATCATGCCTTGGGCACCTCGAACTCGTTTTGTTGAATTGGTTATAAACGATGAATATCAAGGTGTTTATGTTTTGATAGAAAAGATAAAACGAGATAAAAACCGAGTGAATGTACAAGAACAAGAAGACCATGAAGAAGATATTACGGGTGGTTATATTTTGAAAATTGATAAAACGGAAGGGGCAATCAATACAGGTTTTGATTCGAACTATCCTCCACAAAATGGTGCTTCACAAACGACTACTTTCCTATATCATTATCCCAAACCACTGGACATTACGGACGAGCAACAGTCTTATATTCAGTCTTTTATAGATGATTTTGAAGATCTTTTACAATCTGAAAATTATAACGATTCTATTGTTGGATATAGCCAATACATTGACATAGAATCATTCATCAACTTCTTATTTGTCAATGAAATTACTCGAAATGTAGATGCTTATCGTTTGAGTACTTTTATGTATAAAGATAGTGACGCTATTGATGGTCGGTTAAAAATGGGACCTGTGTGGGATTTTAATCTGGCTCTTGGAAATGCCAACTATTGTAACGGCGGATCAACGACAGGCTGGGCGTTTGACTTTAACCGAACTTGTCCAGAAGACAACTGGATTATTCACTTTTGGTGGAATCGTCTACTGGAAGACCAGGCTTTTATTGATAAAATGAAAACGATGTGGGCTGTGTATAGAATGAATCAATTATCTAATGATCGTTTATTGGGTTGTATTGATTCGATGAAAGTAGTGTTGGACGAAAGTCAAAGACGTAATTTCAATCAATGGAATATTTTGAGTGAATATATCTGGCCCAATAACCACATTGGAAATTCTTATGATTCAGAAATTCAATACATGAAAGGATGGTTAGAAGATCGTTTAATTTGGTTAGATGACCAATTTAAAAATTTAGAACCGATAGATAATAGTCCACCTGAACGCTATTTTGAATCAATTACTTATCCTAATCCATTTGAACAAGAAATAACGATTGAGTACCATTCCTTTGAAAATAACCAAATCCGAATCCAATTTTTTGATAGTTTAGGAAAACTAGTTGAGCAGCATCAATTTCGCTGTCCATCTTCAGGTAGAAATATTTATACCGTTGAGCAAGCATGGGAGACAGGAATTTACTATTATACCATAGAAGTCAATAGCAAGCAAACGGAAAGAGGTAAAATCGTTCGTTATTAAACGAAACGTTTCAATGATTGGTCAGTATTAATGTATATAATAGATACGATTCTAAATATAGTATGCGTTTATCAGATGTGATTTCTTTTTTCAATACAAAAAAACGTCGTACACCATATAAAAATAGTAGCTTTCACTAAAGGAAGATACATTTTAGATGTCACATAAAAAGACATAAACCTTGTACACCTAAAATTTTATCTCTATATTTATA